>CBHXZU010000299.1:0-7282 GCA_966125105.1 uncultured Prosthecobacter sp. | reverse complement strand
CCGGCTCGCGTCTTCATCTTCGGCGGGAAAGCCGCGCCCGGCTATTTCATGGCAAAGCGAATCATCAAGCTGATCAACGCCGTCGGCGCGCTCGTGAATGCGGATCCAGCGGTCGCCGATCGATTGAAAGTGGTCTTCTTCCCCGACTTCAACGTGAAGAACGCGCACTTCATCTATCCTGCTGCGGATCTCTCCGAGCAAATCTCCACAGCCGGCAAGGAAGCAAGCGGCACCGGCAACATGAAGTTCTCCCTGAATGGAGCGCTCACGATCGGCACTCTCGATGGAGCCAACGTGGAGATTCTCGACGCGGTGGGCGCGGAAAACTTTTTCCTCTTCGGCCTGACCGCGCCGGAAGTCACAGAACTCAACCAGCGTGGTTATCAGCCGCGCGCCTTTTACGAGCAAAACGCCGCGCTGCGAGAAGTCATGGATTTCATCGCCGGAGCGGAACTCGCCGGCGGTGATCGCGAACTCTTCCGACCGATCTTCGAAAACCTGCTTTTCCACGACCCCTACTTCCTCCTGGCCGATTACCAGTCCTACGTCGACGCCCAGTCGCGTGTGAGCGAACTCTGGCAGAACCCGGCGCGGTGGACACAGAAGTCCATTCTCAACGCCGCGCGCATGGGATTCTTTTCTTCGGATCGCTCCATCCGCGACTACTGCAGCCGGGTCTGGAATGTGCAGCCCGGGCAAAGAGCGGCTCTCGTGCGGCAGCCGGCGGTGGGCGCTTGAGGCGATTGATTAGGACGAACACCCGCACTTAGGATCCCAATGCGCACCATCATGATCAAAACCGTCGTATTCGACACCAAGCCATACGATCGCGAGCAGCTCCAGCAATCGTCCGCGGGCTCCGGCATCGAGTGGCGTTTCATGGAATGCCGCCTTTCCGCCGACACGGCATCCGCCGCGCAGGGCGCCCAGGCAGTTTGCACGTTTGTGAATGATCGGGTAGATCGCGAGTGCCTGGAAGCGCTCAAAAAACTCGGCGTGCGGCACGTCGCTCTCCGCTGCGCCGGCTTCAACAGCGTAGACCTGAATGCCGCCAGGGATCTTGGCATCAGCGCCACGCGAGTGCCTGCCTACTCGCCCTACGCAGTCGCGGAACATGCGGTCGCCTTGCTGCTGGCTCTCAACCGCAAGATTCCACGGGCGAACAACCGCGTGCACGACCTGAACTTTTCGCTGAACGGGCTCGTCGGTTTCGACCTTCACGGGAAAACCGCCGGCATCTTCGGCACGGGAAAGATTGGCCGAATCGCCGCGCAAATCCTGCGCGGTTTTGGCATGCAGGTGCTCGCCTACGATCCATTCCCCTCACCCGAGTGGGCGCGCCAATACGGGATCGAATACACCGACCAGCGTTCACTCGCTTGCGAGTCCGATGTCATCTCCCTCCACACGCCACTCACACCCGAGACCCGTCACATCATCCGCAGTGAAACCCTGGCGTTGATGAAGCCGGGCGTGATCCTGGTGAACGTGAGCCGCGGCGCGCTCATCGACACGAAGGCACTCATCGACTCGCTTAAATCGGGCCATGTCGGGGGCGTGGCGCTGGATGTTTACGAGGAGGAGGAAGGCGTGTTCTTCGAAGATCTCTCAGGACAAATCCTGCAGGACGACGAACTCGCCCGCCTGCTCACCTTCCCCAACGTTCTCATCACCGCGCACCAGGCTTTCCTGACCAAGGAAGCGCTCGGCGAAATCGCCCGGGTGACCGTGGCAAATCTCGTGGCGCTCGGAAAAGGCGAGCCATTCCTCACGGACACGGTCCTGGCATAGGGCAACATAAGACCAAGGTCCGATAGGCGAGGCGAATGCGCCGCGCTTTCCTCGTTGTTGAAGCGACTGTCACGCCGCGCGCGAGTCAACGATTCACATCCTGCCGTTATGACCGCCCATCGCCTGCATCCCCGGAACGGCACGATGGTTTGTCGCATGAGGCATCGCATCGCCGAACTTTCGCGGAAACCAACTAACCCATCCCATTATGGACAATCTGAACATGGACGAAGTCACCGAGGCGCGTCGCGAAGCGATTCGTGACACGGTCCACACGATTAGCGTGGAAGAAATACGTTCTCTTGGAGAAAGCCTCTTTCCTTCGGCGGAGCACCCGTGGCGCGAGCGCTTCTTCGCTTTCGTTTCGGAAAACCCGGGCGCGACCTACCATCACGCGGTTACCGACGATAATGTGCACATCCTCTATTGCGGCGCCCAGGAGCGGGGCATGTGGTTCCTTCCCGGAAGCGGAATGGGACCGCTCCAGGCCAAGGGCCTGCAGATCATGAAGGAGGTCGTCGGCGCAAAACGGTAGGCGGGCCGCGAGAGAAAGCGTTGCGGACGGTTACCTATGATTGCGTCGCGAGTCTGGCCAGGGCGGCCATCGCCGCTGGGAGCGACACCCGACGGCGCGGGGGTGAACTTCGCCGTCTTTTCCGACCACGCCACGAAAATAGAGCTTTGCCTCTTCGACTCGCCCGATGCCGAAGTGGAATCCGAGCGAATCACGCTCCCGGAGAAGACTGATCAAGTCTGGCACGGTTACATCCCGGGAATCGGTCCGGGACAAATCTATGGTTACCGCGCCCACGGCCCGTCCGATCGCGGGCATGCATTCAATCCCCGGAAACTCCTGCTGGATCCCTACGCGCGTTCCATCGCGCGGGACTTCCGGTGGGCAGATTCCGTCCTGTCCGCGACCGGCGACACCGCCGCAGCCGCTCCTCTCGCCCGAGTCGTAACAGACGATTTCGAATGGGATGGCGACCGCCCGCTGCGCACTCCCTGGCACGACTCCGTCGTTTACGAACTTCACGTCAAAGGTTTCACCAAGCTCCACCCTGGCGTGCCCGAGGAATTGCGCGGCACCTACGCCGGGCTGGCGACGCCGGCGGCGATCGAACATTTGCAGGCCACGGGGGTTACCGCGGTCGAACTTCTCCCAGTTCATTACCACGTCGACGAACGCTTCCTCTCACTCCGGGGACGCGTGAACTACTGGGGATACAATACACTCGGCTTCTTCGCTCCCGATCCGCGCTATGCCGCAAGCGGACCCGAAGGCGCGGTTCGCGAGTTCAAATCGATGGTGCGCGCCCTGCACGCGGCAGGAATCGAAGTGATTCTCGACGTCGTCTACAATCACACGGCAGAGGGCGATGAGCGGGGCCCGACGCTGTCGCTCCGCGGCATCGATAATCTCGCCTATTATCGGCTCTCCGACGATCGCACCCGTTACATCGATTTCACCGGCTGCGGCAACTCGCTGAACGTCGGCCATCCGCGCGTGCTCCAGCTGATCATGGATTCGCTGCGGTATTGGGTGCTCGAGATGCACGTCGATGGGTTCCGATTCGACCTCGCCAGCGCCCTCGCCCGCGAGCTGTGGGAAGTCGATCGGCTTGGCGCGTTCTTCGACATCATTCACCAGGATCCGGTGTTATCGAATGTGAAGCTGATCGCGGAACCGTGGGACCTCGGTCCCAATGGTTACCAGGTTGGGAACTTCCCCGTTCTGTGGACGGAGTGGAACGGCAAGTTTCGCGACTGCGTCCGCCGATTCTGGAAAGGCACGGGAGGCGCGCTCGGCGAACTCGCCTCCCGCTTATCGGGCAGCAGTGATCTTTACGCGCACAACGGGCGCCGCCCGACGGCGAGCCTCAACTTCATCACGGCGCACGATGGCTTCACCATGCGCGACCTCGTGAGCTACGATCGGAAGCACAACGAGGCGAACGGCGAAAACAACCGGGATGGGAGCGATCATAACGACAGTTGGAACTGCGGCGAAGAAGGGCCGACCACCAACCCGAAGGTAAATGCGCTGCGCGCCCGCCAGCAGCGGAATCTCCTCGCCACGCTCTTCCTGTCACAAGGCGTGCCCATGCTGCTCGCGGGGGATGAGTTTGGCCAGACACAGGGAGGAAACAACAATGCCTACTGCCAGGATTCCCCGATCGCCTGGCTGCACTGGGACTTCACGCAAGAGCAGCGCAGCCTGCTGGAGTTTGCACGCGAAGTGATGCGCTTGCGCAAAGCGCATCCCGTTTTTCGACGACGCCACTTTTTCCAAGGCCGTGAGATCCATGGCGGGCAGATCAAGGACTTGTACTGGTTGAGGTCGGACGGCAGCGAAATGACCGGCAGCGACTGGCATTCTGGCCACGGTCTCGCGCTGGGAATGGTGCTACCGGGCAACCAAATCAAAGAGATGAGCGAGATCGGCACGCGCATCGTCGACGACAGTTTCGTGCTGCTCTTCAACGCCGGAGCAGACGCAATCGATTTTCACCTCGGAATGCGCAGCCGGGACATTCTCTGGACGCGCGTCTTCGACACCGCCGACCGGAACCCGGAGCCGCGCGTTTTCCGGCAGGGGAGCATCTATCCTCTTCAAGGCCGCTCTCTCGCGATCCTGTGCAGCAAAACGACAGAGCACACGACCCTCCCGCCACCGCTGGACGCATGAGAGCCAAGAAACCCGGCAAACCCCTCAAGCCTGCCACCAAGGTGACCATCCTGCTCGCGATCGTCATGGCGCTAATGCTCGGCAGCGCCGCGGGCATCGGCCTTTACACATTTGTCTACGCGAAGGGCGCGTCTTACCTGCGCGACGACCCCGCTTCCTGCGCGAACTGCCACATCATGCAGGACCATCTGGATGCATGGGTGAAATCCAGCCATCGCTCCGTGGCCACCTGCAACGATTGCCACACACCGTCTGGAGTCGTCCCCAAATACTTCACGAAAGCCGAGCACGGTTTCTTCCACTCGCTTGCTTTCACCACCGACAACTTTCACGAGCCGATCCAGATCAAGGAACGCAGCCGGCGTGTGACGGAGCAGGCCTGCCGCAAGTGCCACCAGGATGTCGTGCACGACATCGAAGGAAGCAAAACCGCCCACGAAACCATGTCGTGCATCCGCTGCCACGCAGGCGTGGGACACATGAAATAGCCGCTTATGACCACCCCAACTCTCAAGGAACGCCTGGTAAACTTCTACCGCTCAAATCCGCTGGCAGTCTTCGGGGCGCTGATGCTGCTCGGCATTATCAGCGCGGTGATCGGCATGATCCTGCTCATTTCGATTTTTGAGCGGAAGCAGGAGGCGAAGAACCCGTTTTTCCGCGTGGTGGAACTCACGGAGGAAACCGTGGATCCAGTCGTTTGGGGAAAGAACTTCCCGATGCAGTACGACGACTACAAGAAGACCGTCGACCAGCAGCGGACGCGCGATGGCGGGAGTGAGGCGGAACCGCGGACACCGACGAATGCCGATCCGCGTTCCATCGTTGCGCAGTCGCGCATTGAGGAAGACCCGCGGCTAAAGACGATGTGGGCCGGCTACGCCTTCGCGAAGGATTTCCGCGAAGAGCGCGGGCACGCGTACATGCTGGACGACCAGACCTACACGGAGCGCCAAAACGTAGTGAAGCAACCGGGCACTTGCTTGCACTGCCACGCCTCGGTCGCCGTTCCCTACAAGAAGCTCGGCGATGGCGACCTGATCAAAGGCTTTGAGAAGATGAACCAGATGCCGTTCACGGAGGCGCGCAAACTCGTGACGCATCCGGTGGCCTGCATCGATTGCCACGATCCCGTCACCATGGCACTGCGCGTGACGCGGCCCGGATTTCTCGAGGGCATGAAGGCGCTCAAGACAAGCCAGGGCGTGAAAGACTATGACGTGAATCGCGACGCCACGCGGCAGGAAATGCGCAGCTACGTGTGCGGCCAGTGCCACGTGGAATACTACTTCAAGGGCCCGGAAAAGCGCCTGGTCTACCCATGGGCGAATGGGCTGAAGGTGGAGCAGATGCTGGCGCTCTACGACAAGGAAGGTTTCAAGGATTGGATCCACGCGGATACCGCCGCCCCGGTGCTGAAAGCGCAGCATCCCGAGTTTGAAATGTGGAACCAAGGGATCCACGCCAAGTCCGGCGTGGCCTGCGCGGACTGCCACATGCCTTACAAACGCGAGGGCGCGCTGAAGATTAGCGACCACCATGTCCGCAGCCCGCTGCTGAATATCAACCACGCCTGCCAGACCTGTCACAAATGGCCCGAGGAAGAGCTAAAGCAACGCGTCGAGACGATCCAGGAGCGCACGCAGAATATGCGGAACCTCGCGATGGATGCGCTGGTTGAGCTCATCGGCGAAATCAAAGCCGCCCGCGCGGCGAATGCGCCCGAGGCGGGCATCAAGGCCGCGCAGGAGTTCCAGCGCAAAGCACAGTTCTACCTCGATTTCGTGGAAGCTGAGAACTCCTCGGGATTCCATGCCCCGGGAGAAGCGCTGCGCATTCTCGGCGAAGCCGTCAACTTCGCGCGCCAGGGACAACTCGCGCTCCGTCCGAAGACCGCGGCGAATCCATAACCACGGTAGCCGCCAGCGCGGCCAAACACCAGGCAAGCCATGGATGCATTTCTTCCACTTCTGCAGAAAGCATCCACGGTGGTGTTCCTGCTCTGCCCCATGCTGGCGACGGGTCTGAGCATTTCTCCCCGAGACGTGCTGGCGCCGCTCCGGAACTTCCGACTGGTGTTGCTCGTATTGGTGTTGAACTTCGTCGCGGCACCGGCCTTGGCGTGGCTGCTTGCGTTTTGCCTGCGACTGTCCCCGGGACACACCGCGGGATTGATGCTCCTGGGCTGCGCGGCTGGCGCTCCCTTTTTGCCAAAGCTAATCCAGGTCGCGCGGGGTGACCTCACCCTCGCCGCCTCCCTGATCATTCTCCTCACGGTGGGAACCCTGGTGTTCATGCCCGCCGCGCTGCCCACGCTGGTTCCCGGATTGAGCGTCGATGCATGGGCGATCGCAAAACCGCTGATCCTGATGATTGTGGCGCCACTCGCGGCCGGCATAATCGTCCGCACTTTCTGCGCAGCGTTTGCCGCCCGAAGCGCGCCGATGCTTGCGAAACTGGGGAACCTCGCCCTGCTCGTGCTCTTTGCCCTGCTCATCGGGCTCAATGTCCATGCATTGCTCCGCGTGCTCGGAAGCGGAGCAATCCTCGCAGCGATCCTGCATTTCTTCGGCCTCTTCTTCCTCTCGTGGTTCCTGACTTCCAGGAACAAGCGAGGCCAGAGTGTGGTCGCGCTCGGAACTGGCGCCCGGAACTTTGGCGCCGCATTGGTTCCCGCCGCCTCGGCCACCGATAACCCAGACATCACGACCATGCTGATCGTGAGCGCCATCGTCGGCCTCCTCATCGCCTTCCCCACCGCCAAATGGGTGCGTGGAGGATTGGGAACGCCTTAACAACTTC
>CBHXZU010000298.1:0-7294 GCA_966125105.1 uncultured Prosthecobacter sp. | reverse complement strand
GAATTTCTTGAGGCCGCACTTAATAGAGATCCGGACGACCCGGCTTTCGGATTTTGTTCACGTCTCCGAGGAACTCGAAGACGAACGGCGTCGCGGGGTGATCGTAGACTTCCTGCGGCGGCCCGATCTGCTCTACGCGACCCTCGTTCATGATCACGACGACGTCTGCGAGTTCGAGTGCTTCTTCCTGGTCGTGCGTGACGAAGACGGTCGTAACGCCGATCTCGTCGTGAAAACCCCGCAGCCAACGGCGCAGTTCCTTGCGGACTTTCGCGTCGAGCGCGCCGAATGGTTCATCGAGCAAAAGCACCCGCGGTTCGACGGCGAGCGCTCGCGCCAGGGCCACGCGTTGGCGTTGGCCGCCGGAGAGCTCGGTCGGGAGTCGCCGCTCCAGGCCTTCGAGCTGCACGAGGCGCAAAAGCTCCAGCACGCGATCACGAATGGCATTCCTCGAGGGACGCCGGGAGCGCGCGCGAACACGCAGCCCGAACGCCACATTCTCGAAAACCGTAAGGTGGTTGAAGAGCGCGTAGTGCTGGAAGACGAAGCCGACTTTACGATCGGCGGCCGCCGTCCATGTGACTTCCTGGTTGTTCAGGAACACCCGGCCTTTGCTTCCGTGGTCCGGGTAATCCAGTCCCCCGAGAATGCGCAGCAGCGTGGTTTTACCCGAACCCGAAGGCCCCAGGATCGCGATGAGCTGGTTCTCGCCAATCTCGAGATTCACATTCCGCAAGGCGCGGAAATTACCAAACGTGCGCTGAAGATTTTCGACGCGAATGGACATAAAGGTCAGGACTGATGACGAAGGTTGCCGCGCCATTCCACGACGCTCTTCAGAACAAGCGTGAGCAGGCCCAGAATGCTCAGCAGTGAGGCGCAGGCGAAGGCCGCGGCGAAGTTGTATTCATTGTAGAGAACCTCCACATGCAGCGGCAGCGTGTTGGTTTCTCCGCGCACGTGGCCGGAGACCACCGAGACAGCGCCAAACTCGCCCATGGCGCGCGCATTGCAGAGAATGATCCCGTAGAAAAGTCCCCACTTGATGTTCGGGAGCGTGACGCGCCAGAAGGTCTGCCAGCCGCTCGCCCCAAGGCTGAGCGCGGCGTGCTCCTGCTCGCTCCCGATCGATTGCATGAGCGGAATCAGTTCACGAGCGACGAACGGAAAGGTGACGAACGTGGTGGCCAGGATCATGCCCGGCAGCGCGAAGATGATCTGGATATCGTGCTTCGCGAGCCACGCTCCGAACAATCCGTTCGCGCCAAAGAGGAGCACGTAAACGAGACCCGAAACGACCGGCGAAACGGCGAACGGCAGATCGATCAGTGAAAGCAGCAGGCTCTTTCCCTTGAACTCGAACTTGGTGATCGCCCGCGCCGCGGCGATGCCGAAAATCGCATTCAGCGGGACCGAGATCGCGGCCACGATGAGCGTCAGCTTGATCGCAGAGCGCGCGTCCACCTCGACGAGGCTGGCGAGGTAAACTCCGATCCCTTTTCGCAATGCCTCCGTGAAAACAGCCGCCAGCGGTACAAAGAGGAACAGGACGAGGAACGCCAGCGCGATCGTGATTAGCACGATGCGGATCCAAAGCGGTGTGGATGCAGGCGCGGCAGTCATCGGGTGATCGCACGCCGGGCGGACCAGCGCTGCAGGAGATTGATGGCGAACAACAGGACGAAGGAGATGATCAACATCAGCGCCGCCAGCGCCGTGGCGCCTGCGTAGTCATACTGCTCGAGCTTGGTGATGATCAGAAGCGGAACGATCTCCGTCTTGCCGGGCATGTTGCCGGAGATGAAGACCACCGATCCGTATTCCCCCACGGCTCGGGCGAACGCCAGGGTGGTGCCGGCAATCAGCGCCGGAATTAGGGGCGGAAAGACCACACGGCGGAAAGTTTGCCACCGCGTCGCTCCAAGGCTCTTTGCGGCCTCCTCCTGCGCCGCGTCGAGTTGCTCGATCACCGGCTGAAGCGTGCGCACCACAAAGGGAAGTCCGATGAACGTGAGCGCGATCAGGATCCCTGGCGGCGCAAAGGCAATCTTGATCCCATGCTCCGCGAAGTATTGGCCGAGCCAGCCCTTCGGCGCGTAGATCGCGGTCAGCGCAATTCCCGCCACCGCTGTCGGCATGGCAAAAGGAAGATCGACTGCGGCGTCCAGGAACTTGCGGCCTGGAAACCGATAGCGGACGAGCACCCAAGCGAGCACGAAGCCGAAGACCGCATTGATCCCCGCAGCGAGCGCCGACGCTCCAAAGGTCAATTTGCAGGCCGCGATCACGCGCGGGCTCGAGATCGCCTTCAGGAATCCGTCCCACCCGAGCGCGGAGGTCCTCACAAAGACCATCACGAGCGGAAAGAGCACGATCAGGCTCAAGTAGGTGATCGTGAATCCCAGCGTTAAGCTGAATCCAGGCACGAGTCTGCGCCGCTGCCTTGGCTGCGCAATCACGACCTCCGGTGCAATAGCTGCGGTCGTCATGCATTCCTCCCCTGCGTCGCCTTACGACGGCCCCAAAGGCCGCGGACGCTTACGAACAAGTAAACTACGAGAAGCGATCGAAACCGATTCGTGAGACTCGCCATGGCGGCCCCTCCTGTTGTGCAGGAGCGAATCTTCCGGTGTTCCGGTCAGCCGCGTGCTTGTCGACGAACATAAATCCTCCAGGAAACTGGTAGGCCCGATCAATCACCACGCTGGCTTAGCGCGGGCTGGCTTCTGAAGGCAGGCGCACCTTCTCGGTCGTCTCGACCTGGGTGACGCGTCCCTCGTGCACGACGAGCTGGACAACCCCGAAACGCAGACGCCCGACGCGTTGACGGACGATCTGCTCCCAAGCCTCGGGAGCGACGGTCTGCACAGGTGCTTCTTGCTGGATGTTCATGGTGATTATTTTGAAAGAGTGGTTTGGATTCCGAGGGCGGAGAGAAAGCCATCAGCCGGGTCGGCGACTCGCCGGCCTTTGCGCGCGGCGTCGATCGGAGTGCTCGCATACGGCATGGGCAACCCGTCGCGCTGGATCTTGCGCAGCGTGACCTCGACGACGTCCCCAAGCGTGTACTTGTCGAGGATGTTCGAAATCGCATTGCGCACGTCGATCATCAGCATGCGCAGACCGCAGTGCTCTTCGTCGGGGCACGTGCAACGGACATATTCCGTCTCGCTCGCGCATCCGATCGGCGCCAGACGGCCGTCGATCAACCGCACGATCTCACCCATGGTGATATTCTCCACCGGTTTCGCGAGCGCATACCCGCCGCTCTTCCCGCGCTGCGTCTCGATGTAACCGGCTTCACGCAATTCGAGCAGGATGCGCTCGATGAACTTCAAAGGAAGACGATTGCTCAGCGCCAGCTCCGATGCTGCCAGCAATTCCCGGCCGCAGGCTTTCGCAATGCCCAGCTGGATCATGGCCCGGAGACCGTATTCGCCCTTCTTCGTTAGCGTCATGTGCGCTTGTTCTACCGATTTAGTCTACTATGTCAATAGGGATTCGAAAACCAATCGCAAATGGCCGGAAGTTTTTTGGGAAGCGGTCTTCCTGCCCACTGGGTGTAGCTGTGACGCCTCTATATAGAAGGCGGGCTCCCTTCTTTTAAGGAGCCGCAACGCCCTCGGTCTGCCTAGCCTTTTGCGCGGCGGCGGAACAAAATCGATGTATACCATCTTAGTAGGTTTTGCTTTACAAGGCGCGCCGTTACTCTCATTCTGCGCCCGTCTTCCCCACTCGGGGTGACGCAAGGGCCGGCACGCGACATCGCGACCGGCGACAAAACCAGTCTTCGAAACTGGGATCGGCGTGAGGCGAGGGCGCCAGCGACCGGCCGATTCAAAACAAAACTTTATTCCGCCGCGTGCCGGCGATCACCTGATGAGAACCCATCCTCTGCTCGTATCCTCGAGCGTCCTCTTGCTCGGCTCTTTCGCCGCGTATTCCGCCACGTCTCCTGCGCACTCCGAAGAGGCAGTTGCCTTCTTCGAGAAGAAGGTGCGGCCAATCCTTGTGTCCCACTGCTACAGCTGCCACTCCGCAGATACGAAACCCTCGGGTGGCCTGCGCGTGGATGATCGTAACGGATTATTGCTCGGCGGCGATGAAGGTCCGGCCGTGGTTCCGGGCGATCCCGAGAAGAGCCTGATCTTGCAGCGCATCCGCCACGAAAACCCCAAGCGCAAGATGCCGAAGGAAGGCGAGCTTTTGACCGAATCGGAAATTGCCGACCTCACGCAGTGGATCAAAGACGGCGTAGCATGGCCGCAGGAGCGCATTCCGCGTTACATCGGCAAGACCCGCCCGGAATACGAAGAACTGAAGAAAAACCATTGGGCGTGGCAGGCGCTTCGAGCGCGGGAGGTTCCGGCGGCGAAAGATCCCGCTTGGGCGAACAACGCCATCGATCGATTGGTCGCGGCAAAGCTCGAATCGAAGAATCTCACGCCCGTCGGTGAAGCGGACGCGGGCACTCTTCTCCGCCGCGTCAGCTACGACCTCACCGGTCTTCCGCCGACCCCCGAGGCCATCGAGCGTTTCAGCCAGGACTCCTCGCCGGAAGCGTTTGCGAAAGTCGTGGATGACCTTCTCGCGTCCCGGGAGTTTGCCGCGCATTGGGGACGCCACTGGCTCGATGTCGCCCGCTATGGCGAGAGCACCGGTCCTTCACGCAACATTCCCTACCCCCACGCGTGGAAGTATCGGGACTACGTGATCGACTCGATCGCCGCGGACGTTCCGTACGATCGCTTCATCCGCGAGCAAATCGCCGGCGACCTCCTGCCCTCAACGGATACCGCGGAACGCGATCGCCTGCTCACCGCGACCGGCTTTCTCGCGCTTGGCGTGAAAGACGTGAACCAGCGGTTCAAGACGCGGTTCGTGATGGATAACGTCGACGAGAAGATCGACACCGTCAGCCGCTCGGTGCTGGGACTCACGGTGAGCTGCGCGCGGTGCCACGACCACAAGTTCGATCCCATCCCCGTCACCGATTACTACGCGCTCGCGGGGATCTTCACGAGCACGGATGACTGCGCCGGCGTGCGCAACAAGATGGGGGGTGGCGGGCTCGACTACTACGACCCGAAGCACCTCGTCGTGCTCGGCGGTGAACTGCCCGGGGTGCCCGCGGAAGGAGTCGAGAAACTGCAAAAGGAAGTCGCCGCCGCGAAACAAGCATTCGACGAGATTCGAGGAACGCCCGAGGGTCTGAAGCCTGCAGCCGACGGACGCCCCACCCAGCGCGGATATCGCCAGAAATACGAAAAGCTCCAGGGCGAACTCCTCGCCCTGACCGATCCCGCATCGCGTGGGCACGCGGTGCATGGCGTGCGCGATGCCTCCAAGCCGGCAGATACCGAAGTGCGCATTCGCGGCGAGGCAGAACGCCTCGGTCCGACCGTTCCGCGCGGGTTCCTCAGCACCTTTGAGGTTCCCGGCGCCACGCCGGTCAACCCGGAGCAGAGCGGACGACTCGAACTCGCGAACTGGCTCACCAGTCCAAACAATCCGCTTACGGCGCGCGTCATCGCGAACCGCGTGTGGCAGCACTTGTTCGGCGAAGGCATCGTCACGACGGTCGATAACTTCGGCGTCAATGGCGACGTCCCGGCGAATCCGGAACTGCTCGATCATCTCGCGACGCAATTCATCCACGACGGTTGGTCGCTCAAAAAACTCATCCGTTCGGTCGTGCTCACGCGAGCCTATCGCCTCGGCACCGACGCGCCCGCGGCGAACGTGCAGGTGGATCCGGCGAATCGCTTCACCTGGCGTCATTCGCCCCGCCGCCTTAGCGCGGAGGAAATGCGCGACTCGCTCATCGCCTCATCGGGACGCCTCAGCACGCCACCCCCTGCGTCCGCTTCGCAAAAGCTGAAGATGATCGAAATGCGCGACAATGGACAGGAAGCACGCGGCATTCACCAGGCCGCTGATCGCGGTCTCTACCGCAGCGTTTATCTTCCGCTGCTGCGAGGCGTGACCCCGAAGGCGCTCGAAGCCTTCGATCCGGTGCAGCAAACGCTCGTCACGGGTAAACGCGAAGCGACGACCGTGCCCACGCAAGCGCTCTTCCTTTTGAATGGCGGCTTCGTTCGCCAGCAGGCCCTCGCCTTTGCCGAGCGACTCCTGTCAGCGCCAGGCTTCTCCGAACGCAGCGCGATCGATGAAGTCTACCTGCGAGCCCTCGGCCGGAAGCCCTCCGCGGATGAGGTCGAACGTGCCTCGCGCTTTGTGAGCGAATATACCGCGGCCTACCAGGGTGGCGAACCGGTTACCGGCGCCGTGGTCGCGGCCGATACCGCAACGGACGACAGCGGCGAAGCGGCAACCGCCGCGCAAACAATCCCGGTGAACCCAGACGACGTCGATCGCACCGACGCCGTTTCCGGGGACGAAGTGGTCAACGCGAAGACCCCGCAAGCCGCGGCGTGGCTGAGCTTCATCCAGTCCGTCTACGCCTCGGCGGAGTTCCGCTTCGTCCGCTGATCCCGGGACCATCATCACACTCACATCAAAGAACTCATCATGTTGAATCCACAATCGCTCGTTTCCCGCCGCTCCGTGCTTCGCTCGGCCGGCGCCGGCTTTGGCTATCTCGCGCTCGCCGGTTTGCTGGGGCGCTCCGCTGCTGCAGCTCTCACTGCGCCGGGCACAACGCCGCTCAAGCCGCTCGCGCCTAAAGCGCCGCACTTCGTTCCGAAGGCAAAACGCATCATCTTCCTCTTCATGGAAGGCGCGATGTCGGGCGTTGACACGTTCGACTATAAGCCCGAGCTGCAGAAAAATGGCGGCAAAGGCGGCCCCGGCGGCGGCACGCTCACGGCGTCGAAGTTTGCCTTCAAACAATACGGCCAGACCGGCTCCTGGTTTTCGGAATTGCTGCCAAACATCGCGCAACACGCCGACAAGTTCTGCTGGCTTCGCGGCCTGCACACCGACACGCCTGCGCACCCGCAAGCCGTCGTGCAGTTGCACACCGGCAGCGCCAATGCGGCGCTAACCCGTCCGAGCATGGGCTCGTGGCTGCTCTACGGTCTCGGCACGGAAAACCAGGACCTGCCCGGTTACGTGACGATCAACCCATCGCCCAACTTCGGGGGCGCCGTGAACTACGGCAGTGCCTTCCTGCCCGCGCATTTCCAGGGCACACGCATCACCGACACCGGCTACCTGCCGAACTTGAAGGCGACGAGCGAGCGCGAACTGCAGCGGAAGCAGATCGACTTCATCCAGGCGATGAACCGCGACTACCGCGCCACGCCCGGCGCGCCAGATCCGGTGGACGGCA
>CBHXZU010000297.1:0-7312 GCA_966125105.1 uncultured Prosthecobacter sp. | reverse complement strand
GAGCGGACTGGATCGTGGTTTTCGTGGGCGATGCGGATGTGCCCGTACTTTGCCGCGCTCGCGCTGGCCGCAGGGGCTTGGGCCTACTTGAACTCCGATGGTCTGCCCGAATCCGAAAGCCTCACGGCAGCGTTGCGCGAAGGTGGAATCCCGGTGTTCGATTATTTCTTCGGCGGAGAAGAATGAAGCGGCTCAAATCGATCCTGATCGTCGCATTGATCTTCGCGAGTGGCGTCGTGGTCGGCGGGATCCTCGGCATGGGCGCGACGATGCATGATTCCGTGAACAAGACGTTCAGGGATGGCCCGCCGAGCGCGCGGAGAGTCTTGCTCCAGCGTGCCAAACATGACTTGAAGCTCGACGAGGACCAGGCGCATCAATTCTGGGAGATCTTCAACGAAACCGGCAAGGAACTCCGGGACGTCATCGCGCCCGTGCTTCCCCAGGTGGAATCCACGCTCCTGCGCGCCGAACAACGTCTGCGGAATGTGCTGCGAGAGAGTCAACGACCGCCGTTCGATTCCTTCACGAAAGCAGCAAAGGCACGTTGGGGCAGTGCCTTTCACGGTCAATCTATCGAGACCGACAATCAGCGCCAATAGGGCGAACTGGCGGTATCTTCATCGAGCCGCCGGGTTCAGGGGTTTTCTGTAGATCAGCCTTCGGAATTTACCCGATTCCCTTCGTATAACTTTTGTGTCAGGTTCCAGCTGCCCGCCGATGCAGTTAAACACTCTAATGTGGGAATGCGTAGGGAATCGCGATGCTCGCGCATTGCGTTTCAGTCGGCGCGGCGAAAATCAATTTGTTATACCCAGGGTCCGATCCGGATCCGTTCCGGGAGACGATCTGAAGGGACGCTCGACAGCGGCCTCGAGATCTCTCGCGAGAGACGGAAAGGAAAGCCCCGCCGAGGAAAGCACCATCACCACCGGTTCCGATCGACAGGTGGTGGAGGCGCCTTCCCCGGTGTGACCGAGGACGAGGCTGCGGGCGCGCGTGAAATGAGGTTCCAGAGTTCGCGCCGCCCGCAGTCGCGCTACACAGCGCGCTTTCGAGGTGACTCGTGGTCCCTTGTTCCTCTCTATCGTCACGATGCGGCGTCCAGCGCAGCTCGGGGACGCTTGAGGAAAGAGTCGGGCAGGCAGAATTGCCTGGGTGCCTGCGTAGCGCCCGCGCGATGCCGCAACCGCATGTTCTCGCCTTCGAAATTGAAACCCGGGGAGATCTTACTCAGGAGGGAACGCTTTAAAGCCAGCTCGAAGGACGTCGGTGCAGTCCACGGCGGGCGTCATGAAAGCGGTCATCCTCTCCCGAGTTTCGATTCCTGCCTTCCCGCCTTCCAGATTCATACCACTCAGTTCATTCTTGGTTGCGGCTTCGCGCTGGGATTCTTCCGCGTTCCCCCTTCGTCTTCGCACCTCTCAGTGCATAAGTCGGCTTCGACGAGCTCTCAAAAATGAGAGGCGCCGCGGAACACTTGAACGCGTAAACAACGCGCCGCCGAGCATAGATGTGAACTCTTAGAATGGAGCTATTTGGGAACAGGACATATTCGTAACGAAACGCTCATCCGCCCCCTTTCGGTAAGAGACTTGCTTCTTGCAAGGCGGCGTCCCGCAATCCTGCATGGCCGAGAACATCGATTACATTCTCTTCGTTGCGATTTTCGCGGCCATATTCGCGTCGATTTTGTGGCTGCTCCCGCGCCTCTGGGACGGTGCCAGGTTCCCTAAATGGATGCTCGTCGCAGCGGCGGCATTTGCCGCGGCGAACTGGTGGACAGTAAAAATCGCCGGCGAAAAAGCGCAGGCGAACATCGAACGCGCGCTCGACACACTGGCGCCGACGTTCGCGATCGAGTTGGAAGAGTTGGGACATGACCAGATCACGGCGTCAACGCCGCCCGATGACCGAGCCTATCTAGCTTTGGTGGAGCGCATCAGAAAGTGGGAGAAAGTCTCGCCGTTCGCGCATGATATCTACACGATTCGCCGCCTCCCCAACGGCGCGAACGTTTTCATCGTCGATCCCGAATCGGACTACAATCGGGACGGAAAGTTTGACGAGGAAAACGAGAAGCGCACACCCATTGGTAAACCGGTCAAGGAGGTGGACGGCGGCCTCGACCTCGCGCTGCAGGGCGTTTCAAATTTCAGCCGGGACATCGTGCGCGACGAATGGGGAGAATGGGTCGGCGCGTGGGCTCCCATTTACGGCAAAGATGGCAAGGTCGACGCAGTCGTCGGGGTGGATTTTGACGCGCGCCAGTGGCTTCAGGCGGAGGCCTCGGCCCGAAGGCAAGCGCTGGTAACCATTGGAATGGTGCTGTGCCTGCTCGCGGTCGGCGGCTCGGCTTTTGCAATCTATCGGCGCAATGAGCAAACGCGGCGCGACGCCGAAGCACGTTCGCGCCGCACGGAGGAGCGACTCGCGCTAACTCTGCGGCAAATGCCGCTGGCATTCATCGAGTGCAACGCGCAAGGCGAATGCCTGGGCTGGAATCCGACGGCCGAACGCATCTTTGGCTACTCGAGCGCCGAGGTCCTTGGCCAAAAGGTGCTCCCGTTCCTCGTTGCCCCGAACGAAGCCGATCACGTCGAAAAACTCTGGGCCAGTCTCCGCTCACGGAGTTGCGCGCACAGCGTGAATGAAAATGTGACCCGCGATGGGCGTGTGATCGTTTGCGAGTGGTTCAACACAGTGCTGACGGATGAACGCGGCAACTTCACGGGTGTGATCTCGATCGGCCAGGATCTCACCGAACGCGTGAACTTGGAGAAACACCTGCAGCAGGCGCAGCGGCTCAATGCGGTGGGCCAGCTGGCGGCCGGGGTAGCGCACGATTTCAACAACATCCTGACAATCATCACCGGCCACGCTGGCCTCGTGCTGGATCATCCCAGCCTGCCGCCAGACGCGCGGATCGATCTCGAGCGAATCGAGGACGCTGCCGTGCGCGCGAGCGGACTCACGCGCCAGCTCCTCGCATTCAGCCGGCAACAGGCTATGTTCCCGCGGCCGGTGCATCTCGGGAAAATCGTCGAGAATACCGCCACCATGCTGGCCCGTGTGCTCGGAAGCGATGTGACATTCTCGGCGCGCATTGAACCCGACCTGCCGCCGATTGAAGCAGACAC
The DNA here is from genome assembly GCA_966125105.1 of uncultured Prosthecobacter sp. GTDB lineage: Bacteria > Verrucomicrobiota > Verrucomicrobiia > Chthoniobacterales > Chthoniobacteraceae > SXWH01. Next base: position 4,172 of record CBHXZU010000297.1, on the reverse strand, counting down.
CGCGATGCTGGACCAGGTAATCACCAATCTCGTCCTCAATGCGCGGGATGCCATGCCCCGTGGCGGAAGCATCGAGGTAAGCGTGGAGAGCGCCGCGCTTGACGAGGTTGCCGTTCGCCAGCATCCGGATGCAGCAGTGGGAGAGAGCGTGTGCCTTGTGGTCAAGGATACGGGAACTGGAATTTCACCCGAGCATTTGAGCCGCGTATTCGAGCCCTTCTTTACGACGAAACCGACGGGCAAAGGCACGGGCTTGGGGCTTTCGGTGGTTCACGGCATCGTGAAACAACATCACGGCTGGATCCGCGTTTCGAGCGCGTCGGGAGAAGGCACGACCTTCCGAGTCTACTTTCCGGCGACTGACAAAATTCCGTCCGATACCGAAGCGAATGCCCGGCGCGCCGGCGCTTCGACCGATCCGCGCCGTCGCAAAACGATCCTGCTCGCGGAAGATGAGGATGTCGTGCGAGACCTCGCCCGGATGATCCTCGAGCGCGCTGGCTACCGGGTCCTCGATGCAGCGGATGGAATCGAAGCGCTCAAGCTTTGGACACAGCATCGGGACGGCATCGACCTGCTCCTCACCGACATGATGATGCCCAACGGCGTCAGCGGACGCGACCTGTCGCAAAAGCTGCTCGCCGATGCACCAGATCTCCCCGTCGTCTACGCGAGCGGCTACAGCATCGAACTGACCGCGCCAGATTTCTGCGAAACGGAACGACAGGTGTTCCTGCCGAAGCCGTATCTGACGGATCAATTGCTCACGACGGTGCAACGCTGCCTTGGAGAAAGCGCGCTGCCGCGCGGCTAGGCCGGAGCGCTTGCCAAAACGGTGCCTCCGCTTTCGGCGCCGTTGTATCGCCACCTACGGGGCTCTCGTTATTTGGCCGGTTACCCAAGGCGTCGCTCATGCTTCGCTTTGCCTTCGGCTGGCTTGTGTGGTTGGGCCTTCGGCCCGCCAATGCAGCGCTTTGCGCTAGACTAGAAGCATGAGAGCTCGACTCAGCCTATCTTGTCGAACCGGAAAAAACGGGTTTTAGGTCCACTGCCCAAGCTTTGTGAGCGCCTACGGCGGGACATTCCAAACGCGGGCGACTTTTCAGCGATCGATCTGCTTGGGCGGAACGTGTGCGCGGGACGGCTAGTCGCGGCCGTCCTTTGCCGCCTGAAGGTCTGCGTCGACCATCAACTTGGCGAGATCCTCGAACTTTGTTTTCGGCTCCCAACCGAGCTTTGTCCTGGCTTTGGAGAAGTCGCCAATGAGCAAGTCCACTTCGGCCGGACGCTCGTAGCGGGCATCGTATTTCACGTAGTCCTGCCAGTTCAGGCCGACGTGCGCGAAGGCCACTTCGCAGAACTCTCGGACGCTGTGCGTTTCATTGGTCGAGAGCACGTAGTCGTCGCCCTCGGGCCGCTGCAGCATCCGCCACATCCCCTCCACGAACTCCTTCGCGTAGCCCCAGTCGCGCTTGGCGTCGAGATTGCCGAGATAAAGATCCTTTTGTTTGCCGAGTTTGATGCGCGCCACGGCGCGCGTGATTTTGCGCGTGACGAAGGTCTCGCCGCGGCGCGGGCTCTCATGGTTGAAAAGGATGCCGTTGGTCGCGTGCAATCCGTAGCTCTCGCGGTAGTTCACCGTGGCCCAGTAGGCGTATACTTTTGCCACGGCGTAAGGGCTGCGGTGCCAAAATGGAGTCGTCTCCTTCTGCGGCACTTCCTGCACCTTGCCGAACATTTCGCTGCTCGACGCCTGGTAGAAGCGCGCCGGGACCTGCGCCTCGCGGATCGCCTCAAGAATGCGAATCGTGCCCAAGGCGGTGACGTCGCCGGTGTTTTCCGGGATGTCGAAACTAACGCGCACGTGGCTCTGCGCGCCGAGGTGATAGATCTCTTCGGGTTCGATCCGATCGATCAACCGGGTGAGGTTGAGCGAATCGCTTAAGTCCCCATAGTGCAGGAACAAACGCACGCCATTCACGTGCGGATCCTGATAGAGGTGATCGATCCGCGAAGTGTTGAAGGTTGACGCGCGGCGGATAATCCCATGGACCTCATAGCCTTTCTCAAGCAGCAGGTCTGCAAGGTAACTGCCGTCTTGTCCGGTGATCCCGGTGATGAGCGCTTTCTTCATGTTCCGAGGGGTGGAAAAACAGGAAGTGCCGCCCGTAGAAAGGAAAAAAACCGCAGAATCGGCTGAATCAGGCCCGCTACTTCCGCCTTGGGAACCGCTGGCCCAGTGAGGAGAAATCCCGATTTCTACCGTCGGCGGCAGGTTAAAAGGGCATTTTTGAGACCCATTTATGGATCAGGGGCAAACCGAGGGTCGAAAATGCATTCTGCCACGTTTCAGCCCCTTACGAGGGCTAGGAAAAGGCAAGTGAAAGCTCCCTAGGGCAGAAAAAGAGCTTGCGGTGAAAATATTTTCAAATTCTCGACCGGTCTCGAACGTATCTATGTAGGAAGAGTCAAACAACCAACAACCAAACAGATGATGTTAGATGCGTGTGATAAAGAAATCATTGACGAGCTGGAATAAAACCCGCTATAAACGCGTCCATACAAAGCAAGTACAGATGCGTTAAAAACAACCCGTCAAAGACCGCACACGATCTGCTCAACGAATCATAGAAAGAGGTAAACTCACATGTCCCGCTACGACGACTCAGATTCAGGCTTCAAGATCTACCTTCGGGAGATCGGCCAGACTCCCCTGCTCACGCCAGAGCAGGAAGTCCAGCTAGCCGCCCGGATCAAGAAGGGTGATAAGGAGGCGCGCTCGCAGATGATTCGCGCGAATCTCCGGCTCGTGGTGAAGATCGCGCACGATTACGCCAACCTGGGCCTGCCACTTCTCGATCTGGTTTCCGAAGGCAACATCGGTCTTATGAAGGCCGTGGAACGGTTTGACCCCGCCAAGGGCGGCAAACTTTCAACCTACGCGGCATGGTGGATCAAACAGTCCATCAAGCGCGCGCTGGCCAACCAATCGAAGACGATCCGTCTGCCGGTTCACTTGGTGGACAAGATCGCCAAGATCAAGCGTGTGTCGCTTTCAATGAGCGAGGAATTGGGCCGCGAACCCACCGACCAGGAGCTGGCGGATGAGGTTGGTCTGTCCGCCGCGAAGCTCTCACAATTGCGGACTGTCAGCATTCGTCCCGCGTCGCTGGATGCGCCGATGAATGACGAAGACGGTACGGAGTTTGGCGAGATCGTGGGCGACGATAATGCGGTCGACCCCGCTGAAAACCTGTCGGATAAAAATCTACAGGAGGAAATCGCGGACCTGCTGCGGGTTCTCGATGACCGGGAGCGCAAAATTATCATGTCCCGCTTCGGGCTGGACGGCGGAAATAGCCGGACGCTCGAGGAGGTCGGCGAAAAGTTCGGTGTGACCCGCGAACGTATCCGCCAGTTGCAAAACATCGCGCTGGCGAAACTGCGCCGGGCGTTGCGGAAGCGTGAGCATCCTATCGAGCACCTGATCCAGCGTGCTGCCGATGACGAGGATCTCGCGGCGATCGCTTCGAACAACTAAATTAGTCAATTGCCATAGGTGGTTCCCGCCCGCTGGTCCGAGCAGATCAGCGGGCGGTTTTTTGTACGGCCGAAGCATGGGGGAGGTTAACACACTTCTTCACGGGTGAGCGTCCGAGTCTCTTGCGGGCAGAGGTCGGAAGCCAGGAATCAGGTTGTTGGGCGCAAGGGAGGAATCGTCCCACCACTCTGGTACCCATCACTCAGATACGCTGTCTTGTGGGGATTCCGAGCTGGCACCGCAGTTTAAACCGCAGATTTCACAGGACGCGCGTCCCTCGGCGTATGGTCGACGTTCACCGCCGCTGGTAAGGTGCTGGGCGTTATGAAGCTTCATTCGCTGTTCGCTGCCATCGGCCTCCAACTCGGTGCGCTCATCGCCGCCGCGGGCGAGCCGGGACTTTTGCTCACCTACCAACCGCTCGATGGACAGGGTTCCGGCGAAGTCGAGATTTGCCCTGTCACGTGCCACGACATGCATGGTCACTCTCCGTTCCCAAACGAGATCACGTTCGTCGTCGCAAAGAATATCCCGCCAAATAACTCCAACATTGAGATCGGCGAGCACAACGTGGCTGCGGCGGCGGGCATCAAGATTTCCCTCGAAGAGGACGACAAAGGGAAGATCGTCG
>CBHXZU010000296.1:0-7314 GCA_966125105.1 uncultured Prosthecobacter sp. | reverse complement strand
TCACGGCCATGCGGCCGACATGGAAGAGGTTCATCAGGTCAGCGGCAAACTACGGAACTGCGGCAATTGAGCAAGAAGGGCTCAACTGCCGGCGATCCATACGCGAGCAAGCCCCGTCGGTTGAAAACCAGCCGCGGCGGCGCCGAACTCGAGCTTCACTTCCGTCTGCTTGCCGTTCGCTTTCGTCGAGATGACTTTCGCGTCCACGGGCTGCGCATTTGGTTTTCGATCTACGCCTGCCGGCGCGACGCGGACCACCGTGCCGATCTTGAGTCGCTTGTTCTGGTCTGCGCCCTCGGCAAACAAGGTGAGTTGCATAGCGGTGCCGTTCACTTCGTCCACGTAGCCGGGCGAACCCTCCTTTTGCATCCGCTCGGCATGCACCGCTCGCTGCTCGGCCTGGAACTTCGCCAGGCTCTGGTCATCGAGGAACACTTCCCAGGCAATGCGGCGCTTCCCCTTTCCTGCTCCGTGTGTCTTGGTCCGGAGACGCTCTCCGACTTTAATATCCGCGAACGACGCCGGCTTTCCTCCCTTCCAGTACGGGTCTCTTTATCCGTCTCCACGACGATCCCCTTCTCACGCGTAAAACTGCGATCCGCATTCGCCTGCGTGGACGTAAAGGTGCCCTTCTCCGGGTCGACGACATCCACATAGAAGTACTCTTTGTGGCCGTTCATCATGTTCATCTCGTCCTGGATGTAGGTGAGCCACACCCACTGCCCGGCCTCGTTTTCGTGCAGACGGAAAATCGCGCGCTCGCCGATGCGGAAATCCTGCAGATCTCCATTCGCGGCGTGATGCAAAAGCTCGGCGTAGGGCAGCACCGTGAACTTCACCACCTCATCCGTGGACTCACGCCGGAACGTGCCCGTCCGTGTTTTTTCATCGAGGCTGATCAGCTCTCCCCACGGCCGCTGCATGCGGTCGAAAGGGATGATGACTTTCCCGGGAGTAATTTTTAGCGGCGGCTTGGGAGCTGCGTCCTGCGCGATGGCATAAAACGGAGCAACGGCAGCGGCGGACAGCACAAGGAGTCGAAGGAACATGCGTGGTGTTTCAATCGGGAGCCGCCATGTCCGCCAACCTTAGAGACTGTGAAATAAAGAAGCATTCGTGAGGGAGAACAGTCCTGGGAACGCTGAGCCCCAGCTCGGCCGTGTGACAACAAGGTGAGCGCAGCTTTCCAGGAGAGTGCCGAGCTGGAGCCCGGCGCTCCCAGGACGCCTCACGCCTGCGCCGCCGCCATGTGCTCGAACAATTTGTCGAGGTCCACCGGCTTGGCGAAGTGCGCGTCGAAGCCAGAGACCCGGGAACGCTGCCGATCGCCCTCCTGCGCATAACCGGAAATCGCGATCATCAGCGCCTCCTGGCACGGACCGGAGGCTCGCAGTCGGCGCGCGAGTTCGTAGCCGTCAAAGCCAGGCAGGCCGATATCGAGCAGGCAAACCTCGGGTTCAAACTCATGGGCGGCGCGTTCTCCGCTCGGGCCATCGTGCGCCACCGAGACTTCGTAACCTCTCCGTGAAAGAAGCCGCGCCAGGGAGCGGGCCGTATCCGTGTTGTCATCCACCACCAGCACGCGTTTGCCCACTGGCGTGGATGGCGCGACGGGCACCACCGGCTCGGGAGGCGGAACCTCCACGTTGTTCACCGCATGCGCCACGCTTGTGTGTCGGGGCAGCCGCACTGTGAACTCGCTGCCAGCTCCAACGCCGGCGCTCTTCGCCTGGATCACCCCGCCATGCATCGTGACCAATTGACGACAGAGATTCAGCCCGATCCCCAAACCACCCTCGGCTCGATCGAGGGATCGATCTCCCTGGGTGAAAAGCTCGAAGATGTCCGGCAACAAAGATGCAGGCATGCCGATTCCCGTATCGCGCACGGTGAGCACCGCTTCCTGATCATCTTCATAAGTTTCCATGCAGATCCTTCCACCCGGCGGGGTGTATTTGATCGCGTTCGTCAGCAAATTGACGACCACCTGCTCGAGCCGCGCCGCGTCGCCGAGCACCGGCGGCCCGACGCGCCCCTCGATATGCAGTTCCAGCTGGTGGTTCTTGTTTTGCACGAGTTGCTTCACTGCGTCTGCCGCCGAGCGCGCAATTTGCCCGAGATGGACGACAACTTTTCTCAACTCGACCTGCCCTCGGGTGATGCGAGCCACATCGAGCAAGTCATCAACCATGCGCGAAAGGTTCACGCTTTGCCGGTCGAGAATGGCATGGGCCCATTCGATGTTCGCGGGATCGTTCGCTCCCTCCTTCAGCAGCATCGTCGCGTTTCGAATCGCGGATAACGGATTCCGCAATTCGTGCCCGAGCATCGCGAGGAACTCGTCCTTGCGGCGGTCCGTCTCCCTCAAGGCAGCCTCGGCGCGAAGCCGCTCCGTCACATCGGTATTCGTGCCAAACCAGCGGAGCACGTGGCCGGTGGCATCCTTGATCGGCAAGGCACGCGAAAGGAACCAACGGTACTGGCCGTCGTGCCCGCGCAATGGAAACGTGTCTTCCCAAGCTTCCCCCAGCACCACGTGCTTCTGAAACTTCTCCTCCACCCGGTGCAGGTATTCGGGGTGGTGCACCTCGCCCCAGCCGTTTTCGAGCATTTCCTCGATCGTGGTGCCGGTGTATTCAAACCATCGCTCGTTGAACCAAAACGGCCGCCCCTTCTCATTCGCCATCCAGGCGAGTTGCGACATGTTGTCTGCGAGCGTGCGAAAGCGCTCAGCACTTTCATTTGCCGCCTGTTCCGCGGCTCGGCGGGCAGAAATGTCCATGGCCGAAGGAACGAGGTGGGTGATGCGCCCCTGCTCATCCCGAAGCGGCGAGATTTGGAAGTCGATCCAGATCAACTTTCCGCCCGCCACGCGCGTCGGGATGTCGAACCGGGAAACCTCGCCCGCGAGCGCGTGCTCGCAAGCCACGCGCACCCTTGTCTGCGCTTCCTCCGAATAGGTCCACCAGTAGCAATCCCAGAACTTCTTCCCCACGACGTCCTGGAAGCTCAGGCCCGATGCCTCGAGCGGGGCGCGGTTCACCTCGCGCAAGGCGCACCCGCAATCGAGCACGGCGACGAAGGCGAAGAGATTATCCAGCACTCTTCGCAGGTGCGCTTCACTATCCCGCAAGCCGTCCTCGGCATGCTTTCGCTCCGTGATGTCCGTAATCGTGAGAAATGCGAGAAGCTCATTATCCGAACTGCGCACCATCGTTCCGCCGTACGACACGATCCGGTGCGTATCGGTGTCCAAGCGGTGCCAGCAAACCTCAAGATTCTGCACACGCTCGCCACGCAAAATGCGCGAGAGCGGCCACTCCTTCAACGGAAGCACGCGCCCATCGAGCGATCGCAATTCAAATAACTTCGCGAAGTCTTCGAGATGCCCTTGGGCTTCGGAGAGGGATTCGAAACCATGCATTTCCAGCGCAGCGCGATTCCACATCAGGAGCTTCCCCTCGGCGTTGGCGATCACCAGCCCCTCCGTCAGGTTCTCGACTACTACTTCGAGTTGCTGCTCGCTTTGCTTCAAAGCGGCCTGCGCGCGCGCCGTTTTGTCATATTGCTCACGCACTCTCATTTCGCTGGCCTGCAGCTTGTCCTCGGCCTCCTTTCGCCGCGTGATATCCACGACTACCCCGCTGGCCAGGACGGGCCGCCGAATGCCGTCAGTTTCGTGAAAAATGACCCGTCCCTTTGCGAGCATCCAACGCAGCGCTCCGTCCGGGCGAATGATCCGGAACTCCCATTCGAGGTTACCCCCGCTCACCGGATTCAGCCCTTCGTTATAAGCCTTCTCGGCGATTTTTCGATCATCGGGGTGGAGGCGTTCTTCGGCCATCGCCGGCGGCACGGAGATATCCGAAGGAAAGCCAAACAACGCTTTAAGCACCGCCGACCACACGAGCACGCCGGACAGCAGATCGTGCGCAAACACTCCAAAACCGGCAGCTTGCGCGGCATGAGCGAGTTCCTCCTCCATCAACTTTCGCCGCGATCGTTCCGCGGCTTGCTGGAGGATCCGCCGCACGATGGGCCCCAAACGGGTCAGGTGCGACTTGGACACATAATCCGTCGCCCCGCTCCGCAGCTTCTGAAGCGCGATCTCTTCCGGCATCCGGCCGGAGACGAAGATAAATGGGGTTTCGGGTGCAATGGCCCGGGCGGCTTCCATGGCCTCGCCGCCGCCATATTTCGGGAGAATGAAGTCCGCGAGAATCAGATCGAACTTCTGCCGTTCCAAGGCCCCGAGGAACTCTTCACGAGTTTTCGCCGGAACAATGTCCGCCACCAACCCCTCGTGCTTGATCTCACTCGCGACGAGCTCTTGATCCTGGGGATCGTCTTCGAGGTGAAGAATGCGCAGCGGCATGGGAGCGATTATGGCGCGCCAGCACAAGCATTCGGACGCCCGTGCCAGTCTTCCTAGTAATCGTTTGCGACACGACGACTTGCCGGAACTTTCGGATCAGGAAATCTCACGATGAGCACCTATGCATCGAAAGGCAGATGGGACTGAACCGCGCGCAGGAATTGTATTCGCCAGAGGGCGAACCTCGGTGCTTTTTACGAGACGCAACCACGCTTGTGGCAAACGCCCTCTTCGCTAGGTGACGAAGAGCGCCCGCTGCACGATCATAGTTCGCTCCGAGGTTGGACGCGGCGGCAGTGTGCGCTCGGCGCTTACCCGGGGCAGTTCGACGACCGGCATGCGGGGATGTCCGATTCGCTTCAACTCCGCAGCGGTCGCACTTCGAGTCAACACCTTCAAAAGCGGCTTTCCACTGTTCGAGTCCACCAAGGCCCGGACGACCATGCCGAGCGGAACCTCCACCCAGGTAAGCTTTCGATCAGCGGCGGAGCGGACAGCAAAACGAGCGGCGGGGATATCCACCAGTTGCGCGCCCATTCCCAGCCAGCGTTGCAGATTCTCAAAACGTGCAAATCCATCCCAAGGAAGCCACGCGGAGTGACCTTCTTCCAGCCATATGGCAACGGCCTTCCCGGGGAGAACCTGACAGTCATTCAGTTCGAGGCGGACACACATAACCGAACGAGGTTCAAGAATTACAACCCCGTTCCGCGCTACAAGTTTGAAAACCAAGAAAGCCGCCTGAATGTGGGCTCGGGAATCCGGAACCGATCGAAGGTTTATTAGGGAAACTCATAGTCGGGAGTCGCGTGAAGAACTCCCAATCCCGCCTCATCCTTAGATGCGTTTTCGAAAACGATCTGAGATTCACCGCGAAAACCGCGCGTAAACTTTCCATCGTTTGTCCTCCTGGATCATCAATTGGATCTCGTAAGTGGTGACTCGCTTCCGAACGAACTCAAAGCGATGCCTCACCCATTCCGGATCGCGGGTATAAAAAACAAACTCCCGCATTCCGCTCGTCGTGATGATCGCCACTAAAAGGCACTGTGCCTGATGCTCAAACTCCGGGCATAGCAGCTTTTCGACGCCGTAGAGATCGGCATTCTCCATTGCTGACGGAAGGCCCGAGGCTTCCGGCGCGCGGAGAGGAACCGCGACTCCAACTTGATGCTCGTATCCGGCGATTCGCCCAAAATCCTTGTACACCACGTTCACTCGCGCGATCATCTCTCTGCCTTTGTGCTGACCTTGCAAGATTGACCAACGATGTTCGACCGGAATTGTGTCGGGGGTTCGCGTCTTCTTACTGAATGGCCACATCGGATTGGGAGGCGGATTAGGAACACCGCGAGGTCAGCAGGGACTCTGAGTTGGCGCAACCGGAAACAAGGTTCACCCCTTGCTCGCCGCAGGAACGAACATCTTTCCCGGGTTCGCGATCAGCATCGGGTCGAATGCCTCGCGGATTTGCTGCATGAACGCCATCTCGGCGGGACCGAACATTTCCGGAAGGTACTCGCGCTTTTCCATGCCCACTCCGTGCTCACCGGTGAGGCTGCCTCCCATATCCACACAGAGGCGCAGGATGCGTCCGGCCAGCGCTTCCGCTCGCACCAAAGCTCCTGGCTCGCGACCATCATACAGAATGAGCGGATGCAGGTTTCCGTCGCCTGCGTGAAACACATTGGCCACGCGGATGCCCGTTTCGCGCGACATCTCGCTGATCTTGCGCAAGACTTCGCCCAAGCGTCGCCGCGGCACGACGCCGTCCTGCACGATAAAGTCCGGCGACAATCTTCCCACCGCGCTGAATGCCGACTTGCGGCCTTTCCAAATTGCGAGCCGTTCCTCCGAACATTGCGCCACGCGTGTCGCGACGGGTGCCGATGTGGCGAGCAAAGCGTCGAGTTGCAGGCGTTCCACGGCGACTTTCTCCCGCGGTCCTTCCAGTTCCACGATCAGCACGGCCTCGCATTCTTTCGGATAATTGGCGTGCACGGCGGCTTCAGCCGCCTGGATCGCGAGCGCATCCATGATCTCGATCGCGCCGGGCAGCAACCCGCTCGCGACGATCATGCTCACCGCATTTCCCGCCTGCTCCAGCGTGGTGTAGCCTGTGAGCACGGTGTGGAAGCACTCCGCGGGAGGGAGAAGCTGCAGCGTGATCTCCAGAGCCACGCCGAAAAGGCCTTCGTTTCCCACGAAGAGTCCCGTCCAGTCGGGTCCTATCTGTTCGCGTTGCGCGCCACCAAACTCCACGATTTCGCCGAATGCGGTAATCGCCTTCACCCCAAGCACGTGGTTTGAAGTCATGCCGTATTTGAGGCAATGCGCGCCACCGCTGTTGAAAGCCACATTGCCACCGATCGTGCAGATGCTCTGCGACGATGGATCGGGCGCATAGTGCAAGCTGTGGGGCAGCGCTGCGGCGGTGACGTGATTATTGATCACTCCGGGCTCGACCACCGCGATGCGCTCGACTGGGTCGAGGCTCACAATGCGGTTGAGACGATTGAGGGCGATCACGATTCCGCCGGGCACTGGCAGGGATCCGCCACTGAGACTCGTGCCGCTTCCCCGGGCGACAAATGGCGTTCGCAGTTCGGCGCAGAGGCGGACGATGTCGACGACCTCCTGCTGCGTCTCCGGGACGACGACGGCGAGCGGCTTCGAGTGAAATGCGGTGAGCGCATCCGACTCGTACGCGCTCAGCTGCGCATCTGCCGTGAGCACTCGCTCCGGCGGAAGGAACCGACGCAGCCGCTCGAGCAGCGGGTTCATAGGAAAGGCTTACTTCAAGATGTGCTCAAGGGCGGTGAGCACAAGGTCCACATTGCGCGCGGTCGCCCCGTGCCCCATGAGTCCGATGCGCATCGCTTTTCCGGCCATCGGTCCGAGGCCGGCGCCGATCTCGATGCCGTATTCTTCTAGCAGCT
>CBHXZU010000295.1:0-7349 GCA_966125105.1 uncultured Prosthecobacter sp. | reverse complement strand
CGCGCCACGGCGCGCCAGGTTTCGAGGATGTAATTCCTCCGGGCGCAGTCATCGGGATAAAACTCACGGAATCCAGGCAGCGTTTGCATGTCTTTGGCCAAGCTGCCAGCTTCGCGGCGCCCGCTGCAAGCTGCCGCTTGCCGGATGTCCCTTCTCCCTGCGAACGTCGCGGCCTGTGACTTGCTCCAATCGTCACTGCAACCAATGAACGCCGAAACCCCGGCGGCGAATGTTTCTGCAGTGACACACATCAAGCTGCGTCACTTTCGCTGCTTCGAACAATGCGACGCCGAGTTTTCGCCCGGGGCGAACTTCATCATTGGCGCAAATGCCAGAGGCAAAACCTCCATCCTCGAGAGCGTGTGCATCCTGCTGCGGCTGCAGTCTCCACGCGTGACGACGCTTGCCCGGGTAATCCAGCATGAGCGGCGAGGGTTCGTGACGGACGGTTATTTCGGGTCGCGACATCTTCAGTTCTACTACAGCCGGGAGCGCAAAAAGCTGGCGATCGACGGCGTGGAGCAGAGCGGCGCGCGTGAATGGCTGCAGATCGGCCGAGCAATTTGGTTCGGCAATGAGGACATCGAGATCGCGCGTGGAGCAGGGGAGCAGCGCCGGCGCTTCCTCGATTTTGTCGGCGCGCAATGGTCGACAGGCTACCAGGCGACGCTGCGGGCTTTCCAACACGCGCTCCGCTCCCGGAACCACCTGCTAAAGCAGCCCGCGTTGCGTTGGCGCGAAATCGCCGCGTTCGATACGCCGCTCATCGAGCACGGAAATGCGCTCACCCAAGCAAGGCGGGACTTGGTCCATGCGCTCCAGCCTGTCTGCACCGTCGCGCACACCGCGATCAGCCGACATGCTGAGACTCTCGCAATCGCCTACCTTCCCGGCGCGACCGACGATTTCACGTCCGCGCTTGCCGCCGCCCGTTCCGAAGATGCCCGGCTGCGCCAAACAACGGTCGGTCCACACCGGGACGATCTCGGCTTTGGCCTCAATGGCATATCGAGTGACGATGCCAGCGAAGGTCAGCAGCGCACGCTCGTGCTTTCTCTAAAAGTCGGGGCGGCTCGACTACTGGAGCAAAGAAACGGCGTCGCACCGGTCCTGCTCATCGATGACATTTTCGGCGAACTCGACACAGACCGTCGGAACGCGCTGCTCCATGCGCTCCCCGCCAATTCCCAGCGCATCATGACAACGACGCAGCTCAATTGGATCCCGAGCACCGCCGGGATGCACATCGTGGACCTCGGCAACTAGCGAGGGCTTGCCACCCGACTTGGGCGCCGAGCCAAGGTTACCGGCCCGGCTTCGTTGCCCGGCCTCAGATTCGGCTCAACCGCGTTTTCTTCGTTTTACTTTGCGGCTGCTGCCGCCTCCGCAGGAGTTGCGGCGGATTTTAGGGCGGATTCCACTGCGTCCATCAAAGCCCCGATGTTGTAGGGCTTTAAGAGGAGGAAGCTGAACCCGAGTTCCGACGGGTGTTTCCCCTCCAATTTTTGATGGAACGCCGTCGTCAGCACGATCGGCAGGTTCGGGCGAATCAATTGAAGCTCTCGAGCGAGCTCGATTCCCGACATGCGCGGCATCGTCAGATCAGTGATTACCGCGTCGAAATGCGATTGCCGGAACTTCGCCAGCGCATCCAACGGGCACGTTGCCGTGACAGGCTCGTACCCGAGTTTCCGCAAAAATTCACTGCCCAAGCGCGTCAGGAGCGGCTCGTCATCGACAAATAAAATGCGAGGTTGGGGTCGTGTGGCAGTGATGGGTTCGAGCATGGACGCGGACGGATGCACGTGGTTCGAAGTCGAAAGGGAATTCGGGAACTTCCCTACATGGATGTTAACCCATCTTTCTGGGGGGCGTTACAGCTCGGTCCACAAAACGGTGATAAAATCGTCATAAGAGGGGATGGATGACGTTTGATCTTTCGCAATTGAGTCGCGCGAAAATGCCGTGTTAAGTCCCGTTACATTTGCAACTAGAGCGACTTGCGCACTATTGCGATTGCTGGCTGTGGACTGCGGGGCGAGTCGAGGCGCGTCGAGACCGTTTTCACCTACGCGATCACATCCTCGACTACGTGACCGTGCACGTCGGTGAGACGGAAGTCGCGGCCCGCGTACCGGTAAGTGAACTTCTCGTGATCGAAGCCGAGCAGTTTCAGAATCGTCGCGTGCAGATCGTGAATATGCACCGGGTTCTCCACGGCCTTAAAGCCAAACTCGTCTGTGGCCCCGTAGACGTGCCCGCCCTTCACGCCGCCACCGGCCATCCAGAGGGTGAACCCATAATGGTTATGGTCGCGGCCATTAATTTTTCCGGCGTTGGAACCCGGCGTCGGCAACTCGACGGTGGGAGTTCGGCCGAACTCGCCGGAACAAATCACGAGGGTGTCTTGCAGCATTCCGCGCTGCTTCAGATCTGTAAGAAGTGCTGCGATACCCTGGTCACACTCTCCGGCGAGCCGGCGGTGATTTACTTCGATATCATCGTGGTTATCCCACGGCTGACCGTCCCCATGCCAAAGCTGCACAAAACGGACGCCCTTCTCGAGCAGCCGCCGGGCAATGAGGAATTGCCGCGCCTGTGTGCCGGGCCCGTAAAGGTCCCGGATCGCTTGGGGTTCCCGTGACACGTCGAACGCATCCGCTGCATCCATCTGCATCCGGAATGCCAATTCGAAGCTCTGCACGCGTGCTTCAAGCTGGGCGTCCTGCTGACGCTTTGCGAGGTGCTGCGCGTTCAACTGCTGAATAAGATCGAGTTGCGCGCGCTGCTCCTTCGTCGTGATCCGGTGGTTCCGAATGTTCTCGATCAGTTCCTCAATCGTTTGCTTCCGGGTATCGACGTAGGTGCCCTGAAATATGCCGGGAAGGAAACCTGACTGCCAGTTTTGCGATTCCTGGATCGGATATCCGGGACATAGCGCCACAAATCCCGGCAGGTTTTGATTCTCCGTGCCCAAACCGTAGGTGATCCACGAGCCCATGCTCGGACGCGGGAGCCGCGAATCACCGCAATTCATCAAGAGCAGCGACGGCTCATGATTCGGCACATCCGCATGCATCGAGCGGATGAAGCACATGTCGTCCACATGCTCCGCGGTCTTGGCAAAAAGCTCGCTGACCTCCATGCCGCACTTGCCGTATTTCTGAAACTTGTAGGGCGACTTGAACGCAGCGCCGGTCTTTCGCTCCGTGGGCAAGTGGCTGGGGATTTCCTTCCCGTGCCATTTCTCCAGCGCCGGTTTGGGATCGAACGTGTCCACGTGCGATGCGCCGCCGTTGAGGAAAATATGAATGATGCGTTTCGCCTTGGGCGCGAAGTGCCAGGGCTTCTTCGAGGCGAGGGGATTGGTGGATGAAATCTGTTCCGCACCTATGGCGCCGGCAGGTCCGAATATTCCTGCCTGCCCGAAGATGCCTCCCATCGCGAGCATGCCCATGCCCATTCCAGCGCGGCGCAGAAAGTCGCGGCGGGTGAGGAAGAGGTGCTCAGGATTTGGCGCGTGGTGATTCATCGACAGGGCAATAGGACGTGAAAGTAATCCCGGAGCAAGGGATTCGCTTAGTTCGAACCGTGCTGACAGGCAGAGGAAGAGAAGGCAGATGGGGTCCGGCGGACTGCAGCTAAGAGCCCGTCTGAAAAGTCTCAAGAGGTGGAGAGAAGAGGGCGCCGCAAGCGTGTTTGCCGCGTCCTTGGCGAAGGACGCGCATTCACTCCGCCCGCCTTTCGTGGCTCCAAAGCTATGGCACGCTCTTTTTGAACAATCTCTTAGCGGTTCCCCGAGGTGTACGAATGAAACATACGAGGCACGCCTTGATCGGTCGTCACATCCGCGAACGAGATCGGCAGCGTCTGTAGTTTGTCTCCAGACTCCACGTGGAAATGCAGGTGCGGTGTCATGCTCCGCCCGACGTGGCCGCTGCGCGCGATCTTTTGGCCCTGCCTGACGCGGTCTCCTTTCCTCACCAAGCTCCCATTCTTTTGCAAGTGAAGGTACGCGCCTTCAGTGCCGTCGGAGTGCGCGATCACGATCCGGTTGTTCGGCGCGTGGATCCCGTGGCCGTCATGCGAAACTTCAACCGTGGTCACGATACCTTCGCGTGCCGCGCACACATCCGAGCCCTCGGGCATTTTGAAGTCGAACGCGAACTCTTCGTAGCCCCTGTGGCTCACGATGCCTCGATTGCTCTGGATGCACAGCCAACTAACGCCTGCCGGCCACGGAAGTTTGTAAGGCGAGTTGGCTGGTTCCGGGTACCGCGAGAGATCGCGAGGACCAGTAAACGCCCAATAGCTGATGCCGAGCGCGGCAACCGCTCCGATCGCAAACTGCAACCATCGTTTGCGCCACACATTCATGACCGGGGATCGGAACTCTGCACAACGCTCGAGGTAGCTATTCCCGACGCCCAACCAGTTCAACTCATTCTGCGGATGCGCCGTCTTGCTTCCCGCATCTGGACCGCGTGGCGCGCTTCCTCTTTCTCCACATTTGCGAGGAGTGGCACTCTGTAACTTCCTGAGGCAGATGACCAGACGATCCAGTTTGGATTACGAATTGGTTACATTATTTCCAAACAGGCTGGTGCTTGCCTCATCTGGAAGCGATTCAGCGCAAGTATGAAACCGAGTTCGAAGGAGTTGAGCCTCTTCCTCGGTGGTGGCACAGTCGCGCTTGCGGCTTTCGTCTTGTGCGCGCTGAATGCCATCCCTGAAGCGATCGCAGGAGTGCTGATTGGAATGGGCATGCTTAGCGCAATGATTGGCAGCGTGGTCATGGCGCGGCGGCAGATGTCGCCGTGGTCCCGCCCTCGTCGCCAGCCACCGCGCGGATCTGGATCTGGACGAACGCGCTCACTAACGATGTGAGTCGCCGACGCTCATTCGGGTCTTCAAGGCGCCAAGCAACGTGCTGGCGCCTTTTTTGTTGCCCGGAGCTCTCGTTGCCCGGAATACGCGCCGGATGGCGCACGCTCGTTTGAGGGTGGTGGGGTTGTGGGGGTGGTGCGCGGTACAGGGTTCGAACCTGTGACCCCTACCGTGTCAAGGTAGTGCTCTACCACTGAGCTAACCGCGCAGGTGCTGCTCGAGCGAGGCGCGGAATCAATCTCGCTCGGCCGTTCTTGGCAAGCGCATTTTAAAATTCCCGCGCCGAAATAGAAACGATGTGCCGCGACGCGAACGGGAACAGCCGTCGAAAACGGCGCGATACTGCCGATCTGCACAGCCTCCCGCATAACGCGTGATCGATCCGCGAGCGGATCTGGCCTCTGACCTCCGACCTCTGCGTAGTGTTACAGGCTGTCCGCGAAGGTCTGCATCTCTTCTTCTTGCTGCTCGATGCTTTCCACCAAGCGAAACTGTGTGCGGGAGCGATCGAGGTTGTGCTTCGGGCGGTGCACTCTGAAATACGTGTCGCCATTCAAGTAGTCCGTGAGGAAGCGGAGGCCGATGGTGAAGGTGATGAGTTTGCCGCTGAACGCGATCAATTCGCGCTCGCGCTTGTTTAAGAATTGCGCGGCAGCATCGAGGTAGCCGCGGCAGAGCGCCCGGAACATCGGCATGCGCATTTTCACCTTCGAAAGATCCGTCTCATCTTCGAGCGTCGGACTCGTCGTCGTCCGCACCATATCGCCGAAGTCGTAGAGAGCGCAGCCAGGCATCACGGTATCGAGGTCCACCACGCACATCGCTTTGCCCGTATCGGCGTCGAGCATCACGTTGTTGAACTTCGTGTCGTTGTGCGTCGTGCGTTCCGGAATGTGGCCGGATTCGAGTTCCTTGAGGATGACGTCGCACAGGTCCTCGTGACGAAGCGCCCACTCGATTTCTGCCTTCGCGGTTCCGGCGCGATTTACCCGATCTTCAAGCAGGGCGGTCTGAAACGCTGCGAAGCGCCGGCGGGTGTTGTGGAAGTGCGGGATGGTGTCATTGAGCCGCTTCCCCGGAAGGTCGACGAGCAGACTCTGGAATCCGCCAAAGGCCTTGCCGGCCTCGAACGCCTGCTCCGCGTTTTCCACCGCCTCGAAGGTGCGGACTCGCTCGATGAAAACGTAGGTTCGCCAGAACTCGCCATCCTCCGTCTTGAAATAGCTCCGGCCATTGCGAGCGGGGATCACCGTGAGTGTGCGGCGGGTCACATCACGGGCGCCTTTCTCCTGCAGCTTCGCCCGCAGATGCGATGTGACCCGCGCCAGGTTATCCATCACTCCGACCGGATCCTTGAATACCTCGTGATTAATCCGCTGGTGAATGTAGCGGACGGTGATGCCCCCCTGGTTGTAAGTCGCCGTGTAGGTCTCGTTGATATGACCGACCTTGCAAGGCTCAGCATGGAGGAGTTCACCGTGAATGTGGAACTCGCGTGAGATGTCCAGGAGTCGTGAAGGATCGTAGCCCCGCATTGCGGCGGAGAAGAGCCATTAATGCCCCACTCCGCAAGTGTCGACACAGGTCAGTCAGCTCGCGAATGCCGACGGATAACTGACGCTTTACACTCGATGGGAGCGGATTTGAAACAGCGCCATGCATTTTCGCTCTGCCGTCGCTTCCGATATCCCGCTGCTTCGCGACCTGGCACAGCGAATCTGGCGAGCCTGCTATCCTGCGATCATCTCAACTGAACAGATCGAGTTCATGCTGGGATGGATGTATTCTGAGGAGCAGATCCGCAAAGAACTCGCCCAGGGGGTTACTTGGGAAGTGATCGAAGATGAACAAGGCGCAGGTATTGGTTTCCTCGCCTACTGCCTCGAGCCCGATAACCGTGTGAAGCTGAACAAACTCTACGTGTTGCCCGAGATCCAAGGGAAGGGGATTGGCTCCGCCGCGCTTCGGCACATATTCCAATCAGCCGCAAAGCTGGGCGCGCGGGCCGTGTGGATGCAGGTCAACAAGGCCAATCACCGCGCGATCGGCGCCTACAAAAAGGCCGGATTTTACATCGCCGAAGAAGCCGTCTTCGACATCGGCAATGGATTCGTGATGGATGACTACTTGATGGAGAAGGCAGTCACGCCGCGAGCCGAAGATTAGAGGCGCGCAAGCCGGAGACGAAACGCGCCCCGTTACTTCGTGATCACCGTCGGCCCATCGTCGTCCTTCTTCGGAAGCGGCAAATCGTTGGAATTGCCGCTCTTCGTCGGACGGCGTTCCGGCGTCTTCTCAGCCTGGACCACTCGCGTCTGATTCTTCCGAGCGTCGATCACGAAAGTGTTGTTCTCGCCGAAGCGCGACCACGGGCCGATCGGCACATCGCGATATTCCACGAACTTCCAATCCGTGACATCCGTGGGCCGCATCCCGAGGTAGTCGCGAACTGCCGGCGACAC
>CBHXZU010000294.1:0-7360 GCA_966125105.1 uncultured Prosthecobacter sp. | reverse complement strand
CGAACCGGCGCTCGGGCAGCAGTCATCCGGGTCGGATGGCGTTGGCTCCGCCGGAGCTGGCGAAATGAGGCGTTTCGGACCTCTTCTTAAATTGCCGTCGGAAACGGGACGCGTGACCGTCGGCCACGGCTCGCGCTCCACGGGACCGAGCATCGCGCGCTCCATGTAGCTCGCGGGAGTGGATGAGATCGCGTGATTCGTTTCTGCTCCGCCAAACCAAGTCTGGTAGCGGAGCACGACTCGGTATTCCTGGCCGATTTCCGCCGCGTCATCACGCCACTCACCCTCCAGCGCCCAATTTGCACCCAGGTGCAGTTCTCCTCGGACGAGCATGCCCGAATGCACTTCCGAACAGTCGTGCGCGTCGCGGGCAAAGTAGCCGACGACGAGATGAGGATCCACCCACCGCGGCGGCTTCGGCAGGCGAAACTCCAATTCGGCGTCGAAGCCGAGTCCCGGTGATCGATGTTCGATCGAATCGTACGCCCAATCGACTCCAGTGAGGCTGCCATCGAGATTCGCTTCTCGCGCGGTCCGTCGATCCGTGTGAACGACACGATTCTCTCCGCCGCGCAGGGGAAAGTAGCCGTTGATCCGCGCGGTGAACCAACTCTCGGAAAAGGACAAGCCGGCGCCAAATTGCGGATAGGAGAAGCCTTCACCGTCACGCAGTCCCTCGATAAAAGCGCTCGCCTCCACCATGCGCTTCGGCGCCAGTCGGCCGCGCAGAATGAGTCCCAAGCCGAATCCCCCGAGTTCCGCGTCCCCCTTGAAGCCGTACGCTTGGGTGAGCAACAGCGGTCGGCCAGTTCCCCAAAGCGGAATCACGACGTTTGCCCCCACTGCGGGACCGTCCTTCATCGCCCGCGCCTGAAGACCCAAGCTCGAAGGCTTGCGAAGCCAGGACTCCAGCTTCGAGGATGCGGCCGCGCTCTCGTCGGCCAACACTTGCGAGGCACTGATGAGACACGCAGACGCGGTAATGGCTCTGAAATAATCCATTGCAGGGCGGACTGATGCGCAGGCGCGACACCAGCGGTTGGCGTGCCAGAATGACCTTCGGTCAACTTTCCGTCATAATCCGGCTGCCGCGAAAGCCACTCCTGCCGAAGTGGCCCGATGGCGCCAGGACACCTGCCCGCGAACCAGCCGCTCCCTTTCCGTGAACCTTCTCTGTCGCAGAGAGTTTCGCTTGCGATTGGAGGGGCAAAGCTCAACAGAATCGGCCATGCGCTTCCTCCTCTGGATGCTTCTTTCCGTGTCCTCGTTCGCCGCGGACCGCACCAATATTGTCATCATTCTCGCTGACGATTTGGGGATTGGAGACGTTCGGGCGCACAACGCGAATAGCAAAATTGAGACGCCCCACCTCGATCGTCTGGCAAAGGAAGGGTTGAAGTTCACCGACGCGCACACGCCGTCGTCCGTGTGCACGCCGACCCGTTACGGGCTCCTCACAGGTCGCTACAACTGGCGTTCGCGTCTGCAGAGTGGCGTCCTCGGCGGCTTGAGCCCGCGACTGATCGAGCCCCAACGGGTCACCCTTGCGCAGTTGCTGAGGAACCACGGCTACGCCACGGCGTGCATCGGCAAATGGCATCTTGGATTGGATTGGACGAGGAAGTCGGGTCGCGACGTCGCGGAGCTGGGAATCGAAGAAGCCGGGCAGGCTGACGCGGTGGACTTCAAGCAGCCGTTTGTGAATGGTCCGACGACCCTGGGCTTCGACTACTTCTTCGGGATCTCGGCCTCGCTCGACATGGTGCCCTACACATTCCTTCGCGCCGATCGCGTGGAGAAGCTGCCCGATCAGCAGGGCGCCTTTCCCATGATGGGCGACCGCCCAAACGGCGCGAAAACGCGCAGGGGCCCACGCGCTGCTGACTTCGAAGCGATCGACGTGCTCCCCCGCGTGACGGACGAAGCCGTGCAATGGATCGGCAAGCGCGCCGAAGAAAAGACGCCATTCTTCTTATACCTGCCATTGCCCGCGCCGCACACACCGTCGCTGCCGACTGCGGAATGGACTGGAAAGAGCAGCTTGAACGCCTACGCCGATTTCGTAATGCAGGTCGACGCGTCGGTTGGGGCCGTGCTACGGGCGATCGATGACGCGGGGATCAGCGACCAAACGCTGGTGATCTTCACGAGCGACAATGGATGTTCGCCGCAGGCGCGGATCGAAGAACTCCGAGAAAAAGGCCATGACCCATGCGCCGGCTTCCGGGGGACGAAAGCCGACATTTGGGAAGGCGGACATCGCGTCCCGTTCCTCGCGCGGTGGCCGGTCACAATCAAAGCAGGCGGCACTAGCGACGCGCTGATTTGCCTCACGGACATTTTCGCCACGCTCGCGGAAGTCGCGGGCGCGGCCGTTCCTGATTCAGCGGCTGAAGACAGCGTCAGTTTTCTGCCGGCGCTGCGCGGCGAGAATGGGCGGCGCGAAACGCTCGTGTCGCACAGCATCGCCGGGCATTTCGCCATTCGCCGAGGGAACATGAAACTTTGCCTCACCGCTGGAAGCGGGGGTTGGAGCGCGCCAAAGCCAGGAAGCGCCGCCGAGAAGAGTCTGCCGACAGAACAGCTATTCGACCTGAATGCCGATCCCGCGGAAACGAAGAACCTCGCGGCGGATCGGCCCCAAATTGTTCGAGAACTCACCGAACTGCTGGAGGAGCAAGTCAGGAACGGACGCAGCACACCCGGATCCGTTCAAAACAACACTGTCGAGGTAAAGATCAGGAAAGGCACGAACTAACCGGGCAGATCCGAAAACCGAGGGACGCAGACGTTCGACACGGTTATCCCGACAACGCAAGGCACGCCCAACGTCCAAGTGATGCTTCTTGCGCCTGTGGCGATGTCATTTGCGCCGCCAAAGCGACTAGAGCATCCGCCAATAGAAGTTTCCCGTTAAGGAGTCGCGAGTGAATGGCTCGGGGTCCTTCAGTCGCTAAAGCTCCATCAGATGACCGCACTTTTTTGCCGGCTCGGAAGCCGCGCTAACCGGAAATGAATTCTGGCAACCGCTGTAACCGCGGGAGCGAAGAGAAACTTATCGCTTCACCGGGATCGCGACTGGCGGGCCGTCACTCAGCTTAGGCACTGGAGGAGCGCCAGCAGCGGCTGCATCCTGCGTCCGATCGCGCGTCGCACCGACCACGACCATCGTGCCGGTGTTCTTCTTGCGCACCGTCGCGCGCCCTTTCGGAGAATTCCAAAGCGTCTGGCCCATCCATTCACCATTCACCCCGATCTTGGAGAGCGCGTACAGGCTCGGCCCGGTCATGTGGAAGGCGTAGAGCGTGTTGTCGTCGCTAAACTCAATCATGGGTTTCGCTCCGCCCAGGATGCGCCCGAGCGGGTACGTCGCAAGAATGGTGCCGGTCGATTCATCGGTGACGCGTGAGTAGAGCTGGAGTTCTTTCGGCGTCTGGAACGTCAGCAACGCGAACTGCCGCAATTCACCCGCGCCTTCTTTCCCATCGGGCACGCCCACAGTTTGGCTCCAGACTTTCCGGCCATCGCTGATCTCCACCGGCACGCTCTCCGAAGCATAGTATTTGCCGGTCTCGTGGAAGTAAACTGCGGCCCGGATCTTGTATGTGCCGAATTCGTTCACCGGAAATAAGCGCAAAACGTCCACGGAGCGAGCCACGGTTTCACCCGAGAGGATGCTCACATCCTCGTTTTTGTAATTCGGATCGTTCGGGGGCACCGGCGTATCCGTGCCGCGAATAACTTCGAAGCCGAACCATTGGTGCGGCGGGACGTCGCGCAGCGAGATGTCGTGGCCCGAGAGATTGCGAACCGAGACCTTCGCCTCAATCGGCTCGCCGCGAAGAAACGTGCGGCGTTTGAATTCGACGCCAACCTCGATCTGGGCGCAGGCGACGCCAGCGAAGGCGAGAGAAAGGAGAATGCAGAGAACTTTCATGACTATTTGTGCTTCACGGTGCGGAAACCGATATAAAGGGCGCGAGTAGAGGCGGTGATCGGGTCACCGGTATATTGGCGGTCGGCCTCCCCCGGACGAGTCGGTGCCGTTTTGGGCGGACGCGGACCAGGGTAAACAAACCAACATTCGTCCATCTCGAGCTTATCCATGCGGGCAAACATCGGGATGGCTGGAGTTGCAAACGAGCCGCCCTTCACCATCGGGAGGTCGCGTTTCCCATCCTTTTTCACGACCCACTCGGCGACATTGCCCGCCATGCCTATGGCTTGGAATGGACTCTCGTCGTCCGTGAATGCATCCACTGCAGCCCAGTAGTTGTAACCGTCCGCTGGGTTATAGCTGCCGCGCTTGAGCGGCTGGAATCCCTCATTCGAATTCATCCGGCCGAGCTTCAATTCATCGCCCCACGGATACTTGAACCCACGGTTGCCACGCGCGGCCGCTTCCCACTCCTCCTCAGTTGGCAATTCGCGCCCTTTCCAATTCGCATAGGCGTAGGCAGTCCACCAAGTGATGCCAATCATCGGGCAGTTGAGGTCGACGTCGATTCCCGGCTCGGTGTTATCTTTGAAAACGCGGGCGCCGCGCTTGCGGGCGTTGGCGATTAACACCTGCACCTCTTCCGTGAGATGCGGGATGTGCTTCTGGTTGCTGTTCGCGTGATCCCAGCGATGTTCCTCGTCCGGGTGCGCCTTGATGTATTTCGCGAAGTCCTCGAACGCACCGATCGTGACTTCATATTTGTCGATCTCGTAGGCGCCGAGATCCGCGCGGGTGGGCTCGAGACTCGGGTCGCCAATCATGTATTGCCCAGCAGGAACCTGCACCTGTGCGGACAAATCGCGGCGGTTCGAAATCAAGTAACGCCAGATCACGAAGACGACTGCAGCCGTGAGGAAGATCAGCGTGGCAACGCTGTAAACGATCGACCGCTTTTGCGCCTTGCGCGCGGCCTCCACGGCCCGTTGCGCGGCAGCATCCGCGGCCTTGATCTTTGCGGCTTCGACAGGGATGACCTTCGGCTCCAACGCGCGCACGGCTTGGAGAACCACCGGCCAGGTGGTCGCTGCCGACGCGCCACCGCCGAGCATGCGTCCGAGCAGTGCCCGCAAACCCGGGGACACGGTTTCCGGGGCGGTGAGTTGCTGGATTACCTGCCCAAGTTGCTGAATCTCCGCCTGCACGCTCGCGCTCGGATCCGCCGAACTGGTCGCGAGGTTTGCGAGGCGCGGAATGCCGTCTTTGCCGATGCGGATGCTCTCGGCTTCGAACGGCGAGTGCGCAAGGTTGTGCGACCAAAGGTAGTTGAGGCCTTCGCCCGCCACCTTCATCACATGAAGCGCGGTTTTTTCGTCCACCGTTTGGGCGGACGCGATCAAGTCTTGCAGCGTCGCGCCCTCGATGAATTCGTGGGTGTAAAAAACGAGACCGTTGCGTTCATCGGCCTCGAACACGGACACGATGAAGGGGTGCTGCACGGCCGCCTTGGCGCGCGCATCCGCGAGGAACTGGGCGCGGCTCTGCTCGTTTTCCGCCTGGCCGGGATCGAGAACCTTCAGGCCCACGAGACGGTTCACGCTCAACTGGATCGCAGCGTAGACTGAGCCCCACGTCCCCGTGCCGATCAACTGCTGCACGCGATAATCGCCCAACTGCACGCCGATCAAAGGATCTGCGGAGGTCCCCGCACCTGCAACGGGGGCTGCCGAGGCGCGCGCGCCCGAGGCTGCAGGCACCGCGGCCGCCGCCCGCGGAACCGCAGCAGCTGCGCGGGGCACAGCCGAAGCAGTCGCTACTGGAGCAGCTGCTGCCACGGCTTGCGGAGCTGCATTCGCCACCGGCCTCGGCGCGGCCGAGGGAGTGCCCACCGCGACTGGCGCCCGGTTGGCCGCCGCAGCCGCGAGAGCCTGCACATTGCCCATCACCACCGCCCGAAGCACATTCGCGTCCACCGGCTTGGCAAGCACGTGCGCGTTCGTCGTTTGCTCGGTGTAATCCGAAAGATCGTACCCGCTGATGAAGATCGCCCGCATTTGCGGATAAGCCGACTGCAACTCAGCACGCAGCGTGAAGCCATCCGTGGGCTCCATGACGACGTCCGTGATCAGCAAATCCACTCCACCCATGGCCTGCGCGTGCTCGTGCGCCTTCTGCGCGTTCGCGGCGAGCCGGATCTCGTGCCCGGGCATCGTCTTGAGGGTGGCCATCAGCGCCTGCAGCACGCTGGAGTCGTCGTCAACCAGGAGAATTCTCATCGTTTATTCGGAAAGGGTAATGGGCGCCGGAAAACGTTGGTTCAATGCCGCCGGCTCGGCGAAACTGTCCTGCAACTGCTCCCGATAATAAAGGCGAACGATGTATCCGTAGTACTCGCGGCGTTCGCCGCGCCCCTCGGTTGGGGGCAAATCGTAAGTCACCTCGAGTGTTTCCTGGTTGCCGTCCGCGAAATCCGCAGGCGGATCAGACCACCGGTTGGTTACGTTCGCCGCCGTGCTCGCGAGATCGCTGCCATTGAGACGATCGTAAAACAGCACGAAGACCTTCATGTCCTTCACCGTGACGTGCTCACCCGAGCGGCTCGTGATCGGCACATGCAAAATGAACTTCTTCGCCGAGCCAGGATCCAGTTCCGCTCGGGCCACCGGCGTGCCGAGGCCTATTACCTTGCCTTCTGCAATCGGACGCGAAGCGCCGGCTACCGGATTCACGCCCTTCATCGATTCCGCCAGCGCCATATCGAGCTTTGAGCGAGCGGCCGAGTAAAGCACCCCTGCGTTTTCGCCGAGGCTGAGAACTCGTCTCCACTGCTCGGCCGCTTTGTCGTTAAGCGACATCTTCTCGAACGTGTAGGCCTGTTCGGCGATGGCCTGCGCATTTGCGGGTTCCAAGTTGGACGCCTCGCGAAATTTCACCAGCGCGCCCGCGGTATCGCCGGAATTGCGCAAGAGTTTGCCTTGTTCGATGAGTTCCGTGAATTGCGGGCTCACCTTCGGCGTGAGGGCGGAAAGCGGAACCGGCGTCGGGCGCGGTTGAAGCATAGGGCGCGCAACCGCAGGACCGGGCGGCGCCTCGGGCTTGGGTTCGGCAGAGGGTCTCGGCTCGAGCGGCGTCGCAATAGGAACCGGTCGCGGGCCGGTCGGGGTCACCGTCACGGGATCGCCTTGCAACGGATCGTTTGCCACCGCAAGCGCTCCGGACTCATCTGTCGGCGGCGGCATCTCCGTGATCAGCTTATGAATATCGATCTTTTCCGGCGGGCGACGCGGCCCCTCATCGTTCGGTGCGCCGGAGAGCTCGGTGCGATTAAAGAACTTCCATCCGACCGCCCCTACCTGGATTGCGCCGATCAATCCCAGCACGACGACAGCGACCGTGAAGGTGCGGCCGAGCGATTGCCGGGAG
>CBHXZU010000293.1:0-7361 GCA_966125105.1 uncultured Prosthecobacter sp. | reverse complement strand
TGCGGAATCTGGTCGCCATTCAGCGAGATCTGCCACTCGCCGGCCACTTTCTCCACGGTGACGTCCGGCAGCACGTAATGGTTCGGATCCGGCGAGAAAATCTGCCCCGGCTTTGGGTCGAGCGTCGCAATGAAATTGGCTGCGCGCTGCACGCAATCCACCGTCGTGCCACAGCGACGGGCGATTTCCGGAAAGCGTTTTTTACCGAGGTCCTCGAGATGATTCGCGACCACTTTCCACTCCAGGGAATGCTCCTTGCCGATCCGCTTCAGCTGGATTAGCAGGCATTCGCGCAGGTCCCGGGCACCAACGCCAACCGGGTGGAACGTTTGCACGATATCCAGCACCCGATTGAGATCCTCGGCTTCCAGGCCCGTATTCCTTGAGATCTCCTCTGGAGTAGTGGTCAGAAAACCAATGTCGTCGATATTGCCGATGAGCAATTCGCCAAGCTGCAGGTCGGACTTGGAAAGATCGGTGCTGCGGAGTTGTTCGAGAAGGTGCTGCTGGAGCGTTTGCTCCTCCGTCAGGGAGTCGAAAAAGAATTGCCGGCGCTCTTCATCTTCCGCGTTTCTTTTCGCGTAGCTCGCGTTTTGCGACATGTAATCGCGCCATTCCTCATCCAGCTTGGAAAGGCGATCGAACTCGGCATCGAACTCCTCCGCTTCCCTTTGTTTGTCCTCAATCTTCGGCTCCGAATCCTCGACTTCGATGGTGGGATTGGCCTCGATTTCCGATTGGATCAGCGCCCGAAGTTCCAGCATCGGGGCCTGCAGGATTTGCAGGCTTTGCTGGAGCTGCGGCGCGAGAACTTGCTGCTGCGATAGACTCTGAGTTTGTGAAAGGCCGGCCATAGAACGGTTGGGCGAGAGGCGGTCTCAAGCGCGACTTTAGCAAGCGTAATGCCAAGATGCCACAAAACAATTGTGCCAACCGGCATCTTTCCTGCAACGAACCTTAAAGAAGCCATGAAACAGCCCAGTAGAATCCTCTTCGCCGCTGCTGCCAGCGGCCTTATCGCGGGAGCATTGCTTGTTCCCGGATCGTCACTCGGACAGGCAGATGTGCTGCCTCCTCCTAATGTGCTGGCCCCCGCCCAGCCGGCCCGCCCGGCGGCAGCGCCCGTCCCAGCGGCGCTCGCCAATGAGGGCGCTGAAATTGCCGCCCTCGTGGGAGAGATCGCCCAGCAACACGCCAAGCTTCAGGAGAACCAGAAGCTCATCGACGAGAAACTCGCGCTCATCGCTGAAAATCTCCGCATCGCCCGGATCTACGTCTCCCGCGCCAAATGAAACGTTTTCTCGCCATCACCGCCCTCGTTCTTGCCTGCAGTTTGGGTGTCACCCAATCGCAGGTGCCTGCGCCCGCGCCGATCACCAACGCTCGGAAACAGCTCGAGGCGATCAAGGAAGCGAACGTGAAGCTCCTGGAGCAGCAAGCGAAGACCATCCAACTCCTCGAGGAGATGGAAAAAACTTCGCAGACGCTCAAGACGCTGGGCAAGCGCGCCTAATCCGTTGGGCCAACGCCATCTTCGCGCAGTGATCCCGCCTCCTTTGAGTTACGGGCTCGCTCTCGAACGCTCATCCCGCCGCCAGGCCGCGGCATTCCTGCATTGAAACCAACGCGCCGAACACTACCATCCGCGCGCAACATGGCGCGTGCCCGCCACCAAGAAGATTCGTCGTCGTCCGTCCAGGAAATCATCGGTCTAACCCTGCTCGTCATAGGGGTTCTCCTATTTCTAGCGCTGGTGTCTTACACCCCGGCCGACGCTCCACGTTGGCTCGCTACGGTCGATAAGCCCAACAAGGTCACCCAAAACTTTGTCGGCTCTTTCGGGGCCACGATGGCTTGTGTGAGCTACCTCATTCTCGGGGGCGCGAGCTTTTTGCTCGCTGCTGCGCTCATCGGTTATGGGGCGATGACGCTTTTTGGAAAGAACATGGGATTTTCCCTTAAACCCGTGTGGATCGCCGGGTTCGTGATCAGCGGCGCATGCCTGCTGCACGTCCTCGGCTGGCCGGTGATCGACCGGGCACGGATGAATATCACCAGCGAAGGCGGAGTGATTGGGCAATACGTGGGCGGGAAAGTCTTCGCCACGGTCTTTGGTCCGGCATCCATCCTGATGCTCGGACTCATCTACGTGGTATGCCTCATTTTGATGACGGGGCTTCGGCCGATCTCGGTGACCCGCCGCCTGCTTGCGATGCCCAAGGAGTGGCTGGAGGTGCGCCATCAACAGAAACTCGAGCGCGCCAGTGAAGAGCAGCGACTCTTGCTCGATCAGAGGAAACTGGACCGCGAACGGAAGCGAATTGAACGCGAATTGGCAAAGCATCGCGCCGCACAAGAAGATTCTCAGGAAGAGAACGGAGAATCCACCGCGTCTCTCGAGCAGGCGGAGCTCCTTCCGACCGACGAAAAATCCGCGGTAGCTTCAGCGGAAGAGCGTCCCGCGCCAAAGATCTTCGATTCAGCGGCCCCCCCGCCTGCTGCAAAGAAGGATAAGAAAAAAGAGAAGGACAAGCATCAGCTCCTCACCGCCGTGCACTCGGAGAATTACGAGATGCCCTCGCTGGATCTGCTCGATCCACTCGACACGGAACGGCAGGTCGCAAGCCGCGAGGAGCTTTTGTCGGTGCAAAACCGGATCATCGAGACCCTCTCGGAGTTCGGTATCGCAGTCACCGCTGGCGATATCACCAAAGGCCCGACGATTACGCGCTACGAGGTGTATCCCGCTCGCGGCGTGAAGGTGGACCGCATCGTTTCTTTCGAGAAAGATCTCGCCCGGGCGACGCGCGCCGAACGCATCAACATTCTCGCGCCGATCCCGGGCAAGGACACCGTCGGCATAGAAATCGCCAACACCAAGAAGCAGAAGGTGGTGTTGCGCGAACTGCTCGAGAGCGACGAGTTTCAGAATGCGAAAGGGAAGATCCCGATTGCTCTCGGCAAGGACGTCTACGGCCACACGATCATCGCGGATCTCGGCGCAATGCCACATGGCCTCGTTGCGGGAACCACCGGCTCGGGCAAGAGCGTGTGCATCAATGCGATCCTGGCCAGTATCCTCTATCGTTTCACGCCGGAGGATCTGCGGCTAATCATGATCGATCCGAAGGTGGTCGAAATGCAGGTCTACAACACTCTTCCGCACCTCGTGGTGCCGGTTGTCACCGATCCAAAGAAGACGCTGCTCGCGCTCAAGTGGGCCGTGAACGAGATGGAAAAGCGTTACGCGATTTTCGCCAAGGTCGGCGTCCGCAACATGGCCGGATTCAATTCGCGCCCGAAGCCGAAGTCGCAGCGCGAGTTGAACGCGGAAGCACCCGCGAAGTCGGCGCCGGCGCGTCCCACTCGTCCGGCAATGCCCGTGATCGATCCGGACGCGGAAGCAGCGACCGCAAGCAGCTCGGATATTCTCGGTAAAACCTTCGGTGAAGAAGTAGTGAACGCCGACACCGAGCAATACGGCACGCCCACTGGGGAACCCGGTGAAACGGAACTTGATCGCGCAGAGCAGGCCGAACTCGGCATCATCGTTCCCCGTGATGACGGTCTCGCTGTGCCTGAGAAGATGCCGTATATCGTCATCATTGTGGACGAGTTGGCGGACCTGATGCAAACCGCGCCGGCCGACGTTGAGTTGCTGATTGCGCGACTCACGCAGAAGGCGCGCGCAGCTGGCATTCATATGATCATTGCGACGCAAACGCCGCGCGCAGACGTCATCACCGGCGTGATCAAAGCCAACGTGCCGTGCCGCATCGCATTCCAAGTGGCGAGCCCGCTCGATAGCCGCGTCATCCTCGATGAGAACGGCGCAGAGCGACTACTCGGCCAGGGCGACCTGCTCTACCGTCCGCCAGGCACTTCACGCATGGTGCGCGCGCAGGGAGTGCTCGTTACCGATGAGGAAGTGCATCGCATCGTCGAGTTTGTGAGCGGCCAGAGCGAGCAATGCTTTGAGTCCGACATTCACGAGAAACTCTCGAGTGGCGGCGACGGCGATGAAGACGAGGAAGTCAGTGAAGAAGATGAGGAACTCGTCGAGAAGTGCCTCGAAGTGATGATGCAGGAAAAGAAGGCGAGCACGTCACTTTTTCAGCGCCGGTTACGTCTTGGTTACACGCGAGCGGCTCGCATTCTAGACATCCTTGAGGCCCGCGGATATGTTGGCCCGGGCGATGGCGCAAAGCCCCGCGAGATCCTTCGCAATCTCGATGAAATTTAGGGCCGTTGGGCCCGTATCTAGCGTATGTTTTCGAGAATCGCCCCTTGTGCGCGGGCGCTTCTTCAACAACTTCGACACTGTTTTGAGCACCGGGCATTCAGATTTTGGAAAACGGCTCGCTGAGGCGCGGCAAGCGCGGCAACTCAGCGTGCAGGAGGCTGCTCACGCAACCCGGATGCGCGCCGGATACATCGAAGCTCTGGAAAACTGCGCGCTGTCTCGCTTCCCGAACGCCGCTTATGCCAAAAGCTTCCTGCTCATGTATGGGAAGTTCCTTGGCGTCGACGTCAGCGACGTGGCGAACACGATCGACACGACGACGCAGGTTGCGGTCAGTGATTTTCAGTATCTCAATTCCCGCGCGGAGGATGACAAGGAAGCCCAGCGCGCCGCCGCGGATACGCGCTACGATTTTGTCGTCGCTCGCCGCGAGAATCGGTCATGGTTCCCGCTCATTGCCGCCGGCGCCATCGCGGTGATTGCGGGAGCGACCTTGATGGTGTGGATGAATATCTCGCGCGTGGCCGATGATGGCACTGCCTTCAAGCGCCCTGCGCAGCCGACGCCCGCTCCTGCAGCCGCAGTTCAGCCCCTTGAACCCCGCATGGCTGAAACAGCCGTGGCAACTGCGGAAACCAAGCCCGCCGCCCCGAATCCGGAGCCGGCAGCCCCGCGGCCGAATGTCGTGTCGGTGCCGGCTGGCGCAGCTGCCGCGGCCGCGCCTGAGGGAGAGGACCCGTCCATCCCGCGCGCGAAACCGATCTCGCCCGTCGCATCGATCGCGGCGAACGACAGCGCGCTCCTCGCCGATATTCCTGTTGCTGCAAAACCTTCCGCCGCAGGCCCCCAGCCTTCGGTGGTTTCAGTAAATAAGGATGATTCGGACGTTGTGCTGCTGGAGCCGCGCCGGAAAACATGGGTCGTCATTCGCTCGGGTCCGGGCGGCCAGCCGCTTTTCGAGGATTACCTTTACCCCAACACGCGCCCAATGCGTCTGCCTTCTGGCAAGTATTACATCGAGCTGCGGGAAGCTGACGCGGTTGCGATCGTGCGCAACGGAAAGCGGATCAGCTACGTCGCGCCAGGCGTGCTCGTCCAATAGCGTCCGCATCGCTTGCGGCCTGCGAAGCATCTTGGCACAAAGGAGAGATGTTGCTTCGCCCTGCCACGGTCGTGATCGAGAATGTAAGTCCGCTGGTGAACAGCGGTCGTTATCCTGTTAAACGAATCGTCGGCGAGCCGCTCGAATTGACGGCGGATATTTTCAAGGACGGGCACGACGTGATCTCCGCGGTGCTCAAGTGGCGCAAAGTGGGGGCGGCGCAATGGCATGAAGTCGCGATGGAGTGCGTCGATCAATGGAACAAGGATCACTGGCGCGGCACGTGCACCTTTAACGAATGCGGCTCGCACGAGTTCACCATCGAGGCGTGGGGAGACCTTTGGAAGTCGTGGCAGCACGAGTGGCATTTGAAGTACGACGCGCGCCAGCCGGATCTCCGCAGCGAAACGCTGGAAGGCGCCGCTTTCGTCTCAAACGCCGCAAAGCTCGCGGCGCAGCGGAAGGAGAAAGCTGACGCCGAATGGCTGAATGCGATCGCTAAAGAAATGAAGACGGCTGCGCCGGATCGCGTCCAGGCGTTATCGAATGATCGGGACCTGAGCCACCGGATGTGGGTTTACGCCGATCGCTCGCTCAGCACGGAGTTCGTCTGCACGTTTGCAGAGACTCGCGACCTCTTCGTCCCAAATGCAAAGGTCGCAGCCTGCTATCCGAGGGTGTGGGTCGACCGCGAGCGCGCGGGATTCGCGGCGTGGTATGAGTTTTTCCCGCGCAGTGCCGAGGGAAAAGCAGAGAGCGGATCCAAGTTTCGCGATTGCCTTCCGCGCATCGACTACGCGAAGGCGATGGGGTTCGACACGATCTACTTCCCGCCCATTCACCCGATCGGCGTCACCGCGCGCAAAGGGCGGAATAATTCACTGAAGTGCGAGCCCGGCGAACCGGGCGTGCCCTACGCAATCGGCAATCGCTTTCAAGGCTGCCCGAACGGTGGCGGACACAAGGACGTGGCGCCCGAACTCGGCACGCTCGAGGATTTCCGCTGGCTGGTGGAACAGGTGCACGAGCGCGGCATGGAGATCGCGATCGATT
This sequence comes from uncultured Prosthecobacter sp., assembly GCA_966125105.1. Lineage (GTDB taxonomy): Bacteria > Verrucomicrobiota > Verrucomicrobiia > Chthoniobacterales > Chthoniobacteraceae > SXWH01. The sequence goes on along the minus strand of CBHXZU010000293.1, from coordinate 963 downwards.
TTGCGCTGAACTGCTCGCCGGATCATCCCTACGTGCATGAGCATCCGGATTGGTTCCACCAGCGGCCGGACGGGACGATCAAATACGCGGAGAATCCGCCGAAGAAGTACCAGGACGTTTACCCGCTCAATTTCCATTGCGCCGCGTGGCGCGAGCTCTGGGACGAGCTCACAAGCATCATCGAATTTTGGTGCGAGCACGGCGTGCGCGTATTCCGCGTCGATAATCCGCATACGAAACCGGTCCATTTCTGGGAATACCTCATCGGCCGCGTGCAATCGAAGTTCCCCGACGCCATCTTCCTCAGCGAAGCGTTCACGCGTCCGAAGATGATGCGGGCGCTCGGAAAAGTCGGCTATACCCAGAGCTACACCTATTTTACTTGGCGGAATACCAAGCAGGGTCTCACCGAATACCTCAACGAACTCGCGCGCGGCGAAAGCCAGGACTTCGTCCGCCCGAATTTCTTCCCCAACACGCCGGACATTCTGCCCAGCTACCTCCAATTCGGAGGGCGGCCTGCATTCCTCGTTCGCGCCTTGCTCGCGACCACACTCTCGCCGGTCTACGGAATCTACAGCGGATTCGAACTGGGAGAGAATGCGGGGCTGGAGAAGAAGGACTGGAATCCTGCCGGTGACGTCCGCCGTTTCCTCGAGCTGTGCGACGGCGACTACAAGCAACTCGCCCGCGAGGAGTATCTCGATTCAGAGAAGTATCAGTTCAAAGGGCGCGCGTGGGAGAAGACGCCGGGAAACATCATCGATTTCATCTCCACGCTAAATCGGATTCGACGTGAAAATCCCGCGCTTCACCAACTCCGAAACCTGAAGTTCGTCGAAACGGAAAACGAGTTCGTGATCGCGTATGCGAAGAGCGTTCCGGGCAATCACCTAATCACGATCGTCAATCTCGACGCCTGGCACATGCGCGACGCGATGGTGCACGTTCCCATCGAGCAAT
>CBHXZU010000292.1:0-7372 GCA_966125105.1 uncultured Prosthecobacter sp. | reverse complement strand
TTGATCGGTTCCATGATGCGGTTGATCACCGACGGGTTTTCGAGGTCGTTGTTCGGGATCTTCGGGATCACGAGCACGGCGACGCTCTGCTTCGACTGCGCGTGCGTGGCGGTGTAAATCATCTCGCCGGCGGGGAGCGGGAGCGGCGTGCCCTGCACCCAGCTCTCCCCCTCCGGGAAGGTGAGCGAGCAGCCGTAGCGATCAGAGCGCCATTGTTCCGCCGCGCGGGCGGAGAGGACGAGAATACAAAGCGCAAGTAGCGTGAGGAGACGCCGCATGCCCCAAGTTGCCATGGATTCCCGCGTTTTGGCGAGTTCGAGGAAAAGCCTCGCGCTTTTCCAAGGCTTTACGGCAGTTTCGCGCGCTCTCATGCGCATCACCGACGTTGCCGTCCACAAGATCGCCATTGCCGACCCGCCTCTCCGCTCCAGCTACGGCCTGCACCAGCCCTATGCGTTGCGCACGATTCTAGAATTGAAGAGCGACAGCGGCTTTACCGGGATCGCCGAGACCTACGGCGGCGAGGCGCCAGCGGGAGCGCTCGAGGAATTGCGTCCGAAGCTCATCGGCGCGGATCCTTTCAAGCTCACGGGCAGCCTCATTTCCATGGTGGAGGGAAAAGGTGCGGGCGATGCGCGCTCGCAGACGATGCTCGTGCCGGGCGAAAATCCGCTCGACGCCACGGCGCGCACTTATTCAGCCGTTGAGACCGCATGCCTCGACTTGATCGGCCATGCGGTGAATCAGCCGCTGTGCGATCTCATTGGCGGACGCGTCCGCGACGCCGTGCCTTTCAGCGCTTATCCCTTTTACAAACACGCCGGTGGTGGCGGGGAGGGGGACGATGCTCGCGAAGATGAATACGGCGAGGCGCTGTCGCCGGAAGGACTCGTCGAGCAGGTCCGCCTGTTGATCGATCGCTACGGTTTCAAAGATATTAAGTTCAAGGCGGGCGTATTGCCGCCCGATATCGAGATCGAAACTGTCCGGCAGTTGCGGGGAGTGTTCGGCCTGCCCGTCCGCATGGACCCCAATTGCGCTTGGAGCGTGGATACGAGCATCCGCGTCGGGCGCGAGTTGAAGGTGGAACTCGGCCGGGAAACCGGTGGCTACCTCGAGGATCCGACTGCTTCCATCGAAGGCATGGCGGCCGTGCGAAAGGCGCTGCTGGACTCCGGTTGCGACGTGCCTTTGGCAAGCAATGTGGCGGTTACCTGCTTCGCAGACCTGCCGCCTGCCACGGCGCAGAATGCCGTGCAGATCGTGCTGTGCGATCACCACTATTGGGGTGGCATGCGGCAAGTGCAGCACCTGGCGAAAATCTGTGCCACCTGGGGGCTCGGGCTCTCGATGCATAGCAATTCGCATCTTGGCATTTCGCTCATGGCCATGGCTCACGTGGCGGCGGCGACCCCACACCTCAGCTACGCGTGCGACACGCACTACCCGTGGTGCCAGGCCAGGGACGAGGTCGTGGAAGGCGGCCGGATCAAGTTTCACGAGGGCTCCGTGCGAATTCCGGATAAACCTGGCCTCGGGGTGAGCCTTGATTACGACCAACTGGCCCGCGGGCGCGAACGGTATTTGAAATGCCCTTACCGGAAACGCGACGATGAAGCCGAAATGCGCAAGCACGTGGATCCCAACTGGCGGCGCATTTTGCCGCGCTGGTAGACACTGATGGGCACGGCCGCCCGATTCCTGGTGCGAGTGTCGAGCATGGCCCTGGCGTTTCTCGTTGCCGCTTGCACTGTTGGCTCGGTGCCGATCGGGGCCAGTGTGGAAAAGCGGTTGCTGGCGAATAAAATGACGGATGCGGAGTTTGGCGCCCGCATTTCGCCGAAAGGGGAACGGATCCAGTTCACGATGTTCAGCGGGCACGTGCTGCCGGAACCGGTGGCTGTGCCGATGACCACCAAGTTCCGCGGCCTGCCTGGGGTGGAGGCGAAACTGAATGATCGCAAGAATGTGCGGATGCTCGTCGACACCGGCGCGCAGCTCTCCATCGTCGATGCCTCAAACGTTCTCAATGCAGGCGGACGTGTTTACGTGCCGGATAAGTGGGACTTCACCGTCACTGGCGTCGGCGGATCCGAGCAGGCGTGGCTGGCGCGGTTCGATCGAGTGCAGATCGGCTCGCTGACTCTCCGCAATTTTACCACGGTGGCGCGCCGCCAGCGCACCGCGGTGCAGTTTGGCGGGCTGGATGTCGGCGGCATTCCGATCAATCTCCTGGGATGCCCGGTGCTGATCGGCTTCAGCTACGTCACGTTTGACTATGCCAGGAGGCAATTTGTCTTCTCGCCGGGCCATTCGTTTCTGCCTGGGCCGGGCGCTCGGCGTGTTCCAATGCGCGTTGATGAGCAATTGCTCTATGTGCCGCTCCGGATTGGGAATCGCGCGGTGGCGGCGATGGTGGATACGGGCGCGCGTGACCAGATCTTCCTGAATACCCAAACCGTGCGAGCGCTTGGGCTCCACTCCCGGTCGAAGTCCGGTGGCACTTATCGGGCGCTCGGCCTGGGCGGCGAGACTTCTGGCCGGCAATTCAATGTGCCGCTGGCATTCATCGGCGATGTGCCCGTGCGCGACATCACAATCGACACGAGCGACTCCGCTTCGTGGACGGCACGGATCGGCAGTGACCTGCTCGCAAGGTGGAAAGTAACGTTTGATTTCACCCGGCGCGCCATGTGGCTGGAAGCAAGCGCGCCTTGACGTCCGCTGCGAGTCAGGCAAACCGGGCACCTTTTTTCCGCATGCCGCTCACACCTGCTCAATTGCGCGCCCGCCTCGGCGGAGTCATCGCGTTCCCCGTCACGCCCTTCAAACAAGACCTCTCGCTCGATTTGAAGGGTCTGCGGAGCAATCTGCAGAAGCTCGTTAAACACGACGTCTGCGCGATCGTCGTGGGCGCCGGAACGGGCGAACTGCATTCGCTCTCGCCGACCGAGCATCTCGCGGTGGTAAAGGCCACGATCGAGGAAGTGGGCGGGCGCCGTCCGGTGCTGGCGGGTGTGGGATTCAGTCCGCAGACCGCGAAGGAAATGGTGAAGGCGTCGACTGCCGCGGGCGTGGACGGCATTCTCATCTTTCCGCCCTACTATCCGGGCGATCCGAATGACGAAGGGATGTTTGCTTATTACCGCGATACGGCGGCGGCAACGAAGCGGGGGGTGATCATCTACAGCCGTGACTTTGCGAACTTCTCGCCGGCGGCGGTGGAGCGGCTGGCGACGATCCCGAACCTGGTCGCTTTCAAGGATGGGCAGGGAGACATCCGGAAGTTTCTGCAGATCATCACGCGCGTCGGCGATCGCCTGCATTGGATCGGTGGCGCAGGGGACGATCTCATCCCTGGCTACTACAGCCTCGGCGTTCGCACCTACACGAGCAGCATTGCGAACGTGGCGCCGAAACTTTCGCTGCACTTGCACAAGCTCGCGAGCGCGCGCGCGCCGGAGGCGGATGCCGAATTGCGCGAACTCATGCGCGAATTGGTGGCGCCGCTCTATGCCTTCCGCGCGCGTCGCAAGGGCTACGAGGTTTCCGTGATGAAGTCCCAGATGGATCTCACCGGCCAGGTCGGTGGGCGCGTCCGTCCGCCGTTGAACGATCTTACGGCCAATGAAGTAAAAGAACTGCGCGCAATGTTGAAACCCTGGCGCCGTTGGCTGTAAGCGTTCCGCTCCATTTCACCCGTCCCACTACTCTCCATGAAACGCATCCTCTCCACTCTCCTCGTTCTCGGCGCGTCTGCCTTCGCTGCAGGAGAAGCTCAACTCCCGAAGGACGCCCGCCTGGCGATCATCGGCGACTCCATCACCGAGCAAAAACTCTACTCCAAGTACATGGAGACCTACCTCGTGGCGTGCGCCGGACGCCGCGACATTCGCGTGATGCAATTTGGATGGAGCGGCGAGCGCGCGCCGGGATTCCTCGCGCGGATGGAGAACGACCTCGCCGTCCTTCAGCCGACGGTGGCGACGACCTGCTATGGCATGAATGACGGCAGCTATCAGCCATTCAACGAAGGCATCGGAAAGACCTACTCGGATGCGATGAAGGCGGTCGTGCAGAAGTTCGATCAACTCGGCGTGAAGAACGTGGTGATCGGTGCGCCCGGCGCGGTGGACACGAAGTATTACGCCAACAAGGGGAACTTCCAGGGCGGCGACTCTCCGAAGTTGTACAACGAGAACCTTGGGAAGCTCCGCGACATCGATCGCAAGCTGGCGGAAGAAAAAGGCAAGGCGTTCGCGGACGTGCACCAGGCCATGGTCGACACGATGGCCAAGGCCAAGGCAGCGCTCGGCGACAGCTACGACGTGTGCGGCCAGGACGGCGTGCACCCCGGCCCGAATGGACAGCTCATCATGGCTTACGCCTTCCTGAAGGCGCTCGGCTGCAAGGGCGACATTGCGGAGATCACGGTGGACCTGACCGGCAAGACGGCGGCGAGCGAGGGACACAAGGTTCTTTCGAGCAACGCGGGCAAAGTAGAGATCGAGAGTGAGCGTTACCCGTTCTGCCTCGAAGGCGACGCCAAAGCCTCAAATGGCACGCGCAGCATCACGGCCTTCCTGCCGTTCAACGAAGAGTTGAATCGTTTCACTCTCAAGGTGAAGGGCGTAAAGGGTGACAAGGCGAAGGTGACGTGGGGCGACGAGACAAAGGAGTTTTCGAAGGCGCAACTCGAGAAGGGGATCAACCTCGCGGCGGAGTTCGAGAAGACTCCGTTCGATGGCGCATTCAAAAAGTTTAGCAGTGCCGTCGGCGCGAAGCAGGCATTCGAGACGGGGATGATCAAGGACTTCGTCACGAAGTTCCGGAATTATGCCGCAGACATCAAAGAAGATCCGGAACTCGGTACCGCGCTCGCGACCGTGAAGACGCGCCTCGGCATGCGTCACGCCGTGCTCGAGGAAGCTTCGCGCAAAGCCCTGCAGCCCGTGCGGCACACGATCTTGGTCGCCGAGTAAAGTCGCGCGAAACATCAAGCTCCGCGACGCTTGGTGTCTATTGTGCAAAACAGCGGGCGGCAAAATCTGATCAACTCTCGGAACATGAAAACGAGCTTCGCTTCACGCGCTTGGATGATTCTCGCATTGTTGTGCGGCGGTCTCGCACCCGGAGGGGCTGACGAGGCTGCTCCGGCTGCAGCCGCTACAAGTCCCTACAAGGGCTGCGTGAAAATCTTCGACGGAACCTCGTTCGCAGGATGGGAAGCAGATCCATCAACGTGGAGTATCGTCGATGGCGCGATGCGCGGCGTGGGCGGAACGTCCCGCCTGGCTTACACCAAGGCCGATTACGGCAGTTTCCGGCTTATTTTCACCGCGCGAATGAATCCGGTGAATGGCGATCACCTCGGAGTCCTGTTTTGGGGAGACCGACCGTCGGACGCCGCAAAACCGAAAATCGATAACGCGGGTTGGATTCAGTTCATGCCGCCGTTCGCAGGCATGTGGAGTTATCATCCCCCGAAACACCACAACCTTCCTCATGAGACATTGGCGCCTGGATCGAAGGATTCCAGCAAGTGGTGCACGACCGAGCTCCTCTGCAACCTGGAGAAGGGGACCATGCGGGCGGCTGTGGATGGTGTCGAAATCGCGCGCTACACGCATCCCAATCCCGCAGAGCGCCTGGATCCGGAAAAGCGGATCATCGCCGGCCCCATCGGAATGTTCCGGCATGGTGGCGGTGCTTCGGAATACAAAGCCATCTACGTGGAAGCGGATCCGAAGGACGACAAGTTGCTCACGGTGAAATAGCGCGGAGCTCTTCGCGACGGTAAAGATGCGCCCAATCGCGTGGCCACATTCGCGAAACAGGATCAGCGCGCCTTGGCGCCATCCAATGCCCGGATCGGGAAAAGCGTAGAGGGCACGTGCTGTTCTTTCGCGATCGAGAGGAGATTCTCGACGATTTCTGGGTTTTTTTTCGCCACATCCGTCGTTTCGGACGGATCCTTTGCAAGGTTGTAGAGCTCGGTCGTCGGCGGAGCCGGGTTCTTCTGTTTGGGGCCGGGATTCAGATTTTGCCGCACGAGTTTCCAGTCGCCCATGCGCACCATTTGCTGCCCGCCGTAGCCGGGTGATTCGCGGTAAAGGAAGGGCCGCGGCGGCTGGGCCTCTCCGCGGAGCGTTGGCGCGAAGCTGATGCCGTCAATGCCCTCCGGCGCTCTTTCACCCATCAATTCGAGAAGCGTGGGAAACCAGTCTTCGAAACCTGTCACGCGTTCGCTCGTCGTGCCGGCTGCGATTTTTCCCGTCCAACGGACGATGCACGGCACGCGGGAGCCGCCCTCGTAATAGGAGCCCTTCCGGCCCCGGAATGGCCCTGCGCTTTGGAAGAACTCCGCATCGGTCCCGCCGAGTTTGTCGTAAAGCGGGCCGTTGTCGCTCGTGAAGACAAACAGGGTTCGGTCGTCGAGGCCGAGCTCTTTCACCAAGTCGATCAAACGGCCGACTTCACGGTCCATGCGCGTGATCATCGCAGCGTAGGTCGCGCGCGGTTTTTGGTTCGGCAGATAGCCGCGCCCGCCGACGTATGGTTCTTCGGGAAATGCGCCTTCGTATTCACGCAGCGAATCTTCCGGGGCCTGCAGCGCGAGGTGCGGAACGGTCGTTGCGAAGTAGAGGAAGAATGGCCGGTCCTTGTTCGTCCGAACAAATTCGCGGCCCTGCTCGGCGATAAGATCGGCGGAATACTCGGTGCCGGCGAATGGCTTGTAGCTTGCGGCGGCATTCTGATCGGCGCTCGCCGGCAACTCCTGATGCGCGGAGAAGGTGGGATTCTTCAGGTCTACGCGCGTGCTGTCCGACCACAAGTGATCCGGGTAAAAGTTATGCGCCTGGGCCTGGCAATTGTAACCGAAGAAGCGGTCGAAGCCCTGCTTGAGCGGATCGCCGGAGCTCCCCACGGGACCAAGACCCCATTTGCCGACACAACCGGTCGCGTAGCCAAGCTTCTTCAAGGTGAGCGGCAACGCGAGGGTGCCGGCCGGGACTGGTTCCTGACCTTCGGTCCCCTTCGCAAGCCCGCCGCGGTTTTCGCGAATGTAGTTGTGGCCGGGATGCTTTCCGCTGAGCAGCACGTTGCGCGAAGGCGCGCAGACGTTGTGGCCGGAGTAATGCGCCGTGAACTTCATGCCTTCCTTCGCCAGACGATCGATGTTCGGTGTGCGGATCTTCTTCTGACCAAACGCGCCGACGTCACCGTAGCCCAAGTCATCGCAGAGGATGAAGATCACGTTTGGCTTGTCGCCTGCGGCTAAGGCGGCGGAGGCCAGCGCAACGACGAGGAGAAGGGCGCGAAGCATGCGCGCAGGCTCAATCAGCTTGCCGCGGGCTTTCAATCTCCAAGT
>CBHXZU010000291.1:0-7384 GCA_966125105.1 uncultured Prosthecobacter sp. | reverse complement strand
CCTGTGCCTGCGCGGTACTGTTTGCCGCCGGTTTTGAATACTGCGTAAGACATAATAAAAGCTTTCGGAAATTAAGGAAAAGGGCGCGGACGCTGCCACACCACCCGGTGGGTGACAAGGGATATTTCACCCTATCCGGCAGATTTGCCGAATTCGATCAGTTCGCGCGTGCCGCCTGCAGGCTGGTCGTCGGCTCCGTCAAAACCGCGTGGGACGTGATTTTCGTGGTCTTCGCCACCATCGGCACACCCGGCTGCGGACGCTTGTCCACCGAGGCGTAGCTGCGCAGGCGGCCATGAGGAGCCAGTTGATGCTGGCTCGGGACAAACACCGCCGCGTGCGGGCCTTGGTAACCGTTGAAGAACTGGTCTCCCACCGTTGCAAGGTCCTGGCTCGCGTAGCGGTACGAGACCACGTTGTCCTTCATGTAGAAATACTGCGTCGGCCGATAGAGCTTGGCCTTGTAACGCTCGGAGGGAGTCAGATTTGAAACGCTGCCGCCCCGGGGCGCCTGGCGGTAAAGGTTGCCGCTGCTCCGCAATACGCCAACGCTGGTCCGGCTGCTGAAGGCGATCACGTCGTCACCCGCCTGAACCTGGGGGACAATCAGTGCGATAAAGGCGGGAAGAAGGAGCTTTTTCATACGCGTTGGGTTTCCCCATAATCGCGCGCCACCGGGCAGTCCATCCTGAAATCACCCGCCGAGATACGCTTCTCGCACCTTTGGATCGGCCCGGAGCGCTTCCGCCGAATTCTCCAGGAGAATCTTGCCGGTTTCGAGCACGTAACCGCGGTGGCTGATTTCCAACGCTAGGTTGGCATTTTGTTCCACCAGGAGGATGGTCAGCTTCAATTCGCGGTTGATCGCCACGATCTGCTCGAAAATTGCCTTGGTCAGCAGCGGCGCGATGCCCAGCGATGGCTCGTCGAGCAGGAGCAACTTTGGCTTCGCCATGATCGCGCGACCAATCGCCAGCATCTGTTGCTCGCCACCGCTCAGGGTGCCAGCCGTCTGGCCGGCGCGTTCCTTGAGGCGCGGGAAAATGCTGTAAACGAAATCGAGATCCTTGGCGATGCCCGCGCCGTCGTTGCGGAGGTAGGCACCCATGCGGAGGTTCTCCCGCACAGTGAGGTTGGCGAAAACCATCCGCCCCTCGGGTGAATGCGCGATTCCCCGGGCCACGATCTTGTGCGGCGCGAGATTCGTAATCGGCTGATCCTCGTAGAAAACGCCACCGCTCTTCGCCTTCACGAGCCCGCTGATGGCGCGCAGGGTCGTTGACTTCCCCGCGCCGTTCGAGCCGACGAGCGTCACAATCGAGCCGGCCTCGACCTTGATGGAAATGCCATGCAGCGCCGTGATTGCGCCGTAGCAGACGGTCAGTTCGCGCAGCTCAAGCATGCTCGACCTCCTTGCCGAGGTAAGCGGCGATCACTTTGGGATTGGCGCGGATTTCCGAAGGCACGCCTTCGGCGATCTTTTGCCCGTAATCCAGCACCACGATCCGCTCGCAAATGCCCATGACGACCTTCATGTCGTGCTCCACGAGCAGCACGGCCAGGCCGAACTTTTCCTGCACGAAGCGAATCAGCTTCATCAGTTCCACCTTTTCGGTCGGGTTCATGCCCGCCGCCGGTTCATCGAGGAGCAGCAATTCCGGCCGAGTCGCGAGAGCGCGCACGATTTCCAGCCGGCGCTGGTCGCCGTAAGGCAGGCTCTTGCATGGCCAGTCGCGTTGTTCCGCGAGACCGAAAATCTCCAGCAACTCCATCACCTTTGCCGTGATGTCCCGCTCCTCCGCCGCCACCTTCGAGCCCCGCCAGAGCGCGTGCGAAATCCCGTGGTTGAGGTGCATGTTGCAAGCGCAACGCACGTTGTCGAAAACGGTCATCGACGCGAACAGCCGGATGTTCTGAAACGTTCGCGCAATGCCTTGCGCAGTGATCAGGTAGGGGCGCTTCCCTGCGACGGACTTTCCTTCAAACTTCACCGTCCCCTTGGTGGGCGCATAGACGCCCGTGATCACGTTGAAGATCGTCGTCTTCCCCGCCCCGTTTGGGCCAATCAATCCCACGAGTTCCCGCTCGCAGACATTGAACGTGACCTCCGAAACGGCTTTCAAACCGCCGAACTGAACCGTGACATTCTGCAGCTCGAGCAACGGTTTCATTTGTGCTGAAGCCTCCTCTCGGAACGGGTGAACAGGCCTTGCGGACGCAGCAGCATCACCACGATGAGGATGATGGAAAAGAAGATCATCCGGTTGTTGAAGAGTTCCTGCACCTTCCGGACCGTCGACTCCTGCTGCTCCGGCGACATGCCGCCCGTGAAGTAGTGCGTTGAGTCCACCAGCCACTGGGAATTCGCAAGCGAGCGCAGCAACTCCGGCAGAATCGTGAGCAGCACCGCCGCGAGAATGACGCCAACCGTGTTTCCCATGCCTCCGAGGATCACCATCACCACAAAGTCCACGGACTTCATGAAGTTGAAGCCGTCCGGCGAGATGAATTGCTTGAAGTGCGCGTAAATCCCTCCACCGATTCCCGCGAAAAATGCGCCCGTCACGAAGGCCAGCACCTTGTACTTCGTCGTATTAATGCCCATTGCCTCCGCGGCAATTTCGTCGTCGCGCACTGCCAGGAACCCCCGCCCATAGGTGGAGTTTACGAGGTTCGAGATCACGTAGATGGTCACGGCCGCGAAGACGAAGGCCCAAAAGAAATTTGCGGCGAAAGGCGCGCCAAACAGAGTCTCCGGCTGCTGAGGAATACCAGCCAAGCCACTGGCGCCGCCAATGTCTTGCGGCGTGTTTAGCATCACCACTCGAATGATCTCGTTAAAACCAAGAGTAACGATCGCCAGATAGTCGCCCTTGAGGCGGAGAGATGGAACCCCCACTAAGACGCCCCCAACTGCCGCAGCAATACCGCCGACGAGGATTGCGGCCACAAACTGGAATGGGCCGGGCAGTGCCGTTGCGCTGGATACAAGAACGTTGAGGAATCCAATCAGCGAATTGAGGGCGAGCGCCAGAAACCACCCGAGCGCCTTCAGGATTCCAAAATACCAGGCGGCATTGGAGAAATCCGGGTACCCCACCAGCGGAAATTGTAGACCTTTTGAGGCCATGCTCGCGAAGTAAGCGCCCAGCCCCATGAACCCGGCGTGCCCCAGGGAGAATTGCCCCGTGTGCCCATTCACCAAATTCAGGCTGACCGCGAGGATGATCGCAATCCCGATCGTAATCAGGACGTCGTAGTGATAGGAATACGCGTGAAGGATCGACGCGACGTTTCCTTTGTCATCAGTGACTTGGACGTTCCCGAGAAACCACGCGATCACTCCGATCACGATGATCGACAGGAAAAGAGAGATCTTTGTGCGCTCGAACATCGCTACACTTTCTCCCTCGTGTTTTTTCCCAGCAGACCTGCGGGGCGCAGCAGGAGAATGATGATCAAGGCCGCAAAAGCGACCGCGTCACGATAAGTGGGTGATCCATATCCTACTACGAGCGTCTCCACGACCCCGAGCAAAATTCCCCCAAGCACCGCGCCAGTTAAACTGCCTATTCCTCCCAGAACCGCCGCGACGAACGCCTTCAGGCCCATCGTGATCCCCATTAAGGGATCAATGCTCGGTTGCTGGATGCTATTGAGAATACCCGCCGCACCTGCGAGCGCGGAACCGATGCCAAACGTCACCGCAATGACGAAGTTCACGTTCACTCCCATCAAGGAACATGCCGTCGGGTTGAAGGCCAACGCCCGCATTGCCATCCCAATCTTTGTCTTGAGCACGACAAACGTGAGAACGACCAGAAGCAGCACCGTAGTTCCAACGCAGACTATATCTCCAGTTGTCACCGAGAGCGTGTCCCACGGCGGCGCAAACTCGACGTTTCGGATGTAGATGACCTTCGGGAACGCTTGGGGGGTGACGCCGAAATAGTATTGCCCGAAGCTTTCCAGGAAAAGGGAAACGCCGATTGCCGTAATGAGCACCGTAATCTTCGGCCGGTTTCGCAAGGGGCGATAACACAACCGCTCGATCACAATTCCGATCGCGGCGCAGATGGCCATTGCGATCAGGAGGACCGTCGCCGCACCGCCGTAACTGAGATGCGCTTCACCCTCGGTGTTCATCTCGAACCATCGCATCATGGCCGGGGTCACATAGAGACCGCAAAAGGCCCCCAACATGAAAACGTCCCCGTGAGCAAAGTTGATGAACCGAAGCACCCCGTAGACCATCGTGTAGCCCAGCGCGATCAGCGCGTACGTCGAGCCAAGCGACAAGCCGTTGATCAGTTGCTGGATGAACGTGATGGTTTCCTCACTCACTTCGGGGGCGGAGGAAAGACAAGCTCGGTGCGCGCGGCAAGCGCGAACGCTCGCTCGGTTCGGATTACCGAGGTTCTCATTGCGCGCGGTCGCCTGCGGGGGCTTTGGCCGCCTGGCTCTTCTCGAATGCCGCGAGCATCTCGCTGAAGATCCGCGCATTCAGGCCTGCGGGGTATTTTTCGTGCGGGCGATGGAGGTCCCCATGGCTCCGGCCTTCGATCAATTCACACACCGCGTCGCTTCCCTTTTCGCGCAGGAAGTCGCGAAGCAACACGAAGCTTTCGTTCAGGCGGAATTGATCCACCGAACCGCAGAAAAGGTGAAGTTTCCCCGCGAGCTTCGGCGACAGCGTGTCCCAATTTTTCTCGAGGACTTTGTGGATGTCGTAGCGTTGCCAGCCTTCGAGGGTGGCCTGGTTCAGCTTCCCGGTCTGACGATCAAAGAGCGGGAGCGGCCGTCCATCGGCGCCGCGTGGGCTCCAGACCCATTCGAACGATGCAAACTGGCCGCCGTATTCTCCGAGCACTGCTTCCTGCCGGGCGAATTGCTCGAACGACGCCAGCCATTTTGCGCCGGACCGGACGAGCTGCTTGGGACTGCCGTCTGCCTCGCGATAGGCGTTGTCCTTCGATCCTGGCGTGGCGTCGATCCCCGTGTAGTTCCGCAAATCCACCGGGTCCGGCGCCGTCGACCACGTGCCGCCGAAGAACTCCGGGTAGGTGATCTGCAACCAGAGCGAACTCCAGCCGCCCGAAGAATGCCCGGTGAGGAAGCGCGCTACGGGCTCCGCGACGAGGCCGAAGGTTTTCTCCAGATGCGGGATCAGCTCCGTCGTCAAGGCGCGTCCCCACGGTCCATTATTTACGGAGTCGGCAAAAACATGGTGCCCGCCGGGGCAGGATGGATCCAGGAATACGCGGACCATCGGCGGCATTTTGCCTGTGGCCATAGAGAAGCCCGCGCCTTGGGCGAGTGCGGTGACGATCCGGAATCCTGCGGAAAATCCGGGGATCTCGTAAGCGGTCGGAACCGGACCGTTCTTTCCAAAATTGGGCGGGAATGCCACCGCCGCGCGCATCGTGATCGGCCGGCCCCAGAAGGCGCTGAGCGAGGGGCTCTCGAACTCCACCGACTTCAATGTCTCACTTTCCTTTGCGCGCGAAAGTGCGGGAATATTCCTCGAGAGGGTGAGTTCGACGCTGCCCGCGGACGCCGGGTTTAGCTTCCCCAGGAAGACCACGGTGGATTTCAAATCGCCGGAATCCTCGCCGAGGTAGTTGTAGTTATGATTCTGGTCGAGGAGTGCCATCACGGAGTACTCCGCCTCCCCCGCCTGGCTGAAGGGTTTGGGATAGGCGAGCGCGTCGGGGTCGATGCTGGCTGGTTCGGTGGGAGTCAGATTGGTCACCTCCTTCGCGCAGATGTAGGTGGAGCCGGGAATAAATCCCGTTCCGATGTTGCCGCTCACGATGACCTGCGAAGTCATGAAGACCACGAGACGTCCGGACACCGCGTCCTTCGACAACGCCGCGTCGAGCTTCACCGTAAACCGCAGGGGCCCCTTGCCGGCGGTCGGTTCATCCGCCGACGCAACGACGGCGAGAATGGAGAAGATGCAAAGAGCGAGGGTTTTCCGGAGAGAATGCACCGGGGCTCTTTGCACGCCGGAACGGTGAGCGGCAAGATCGGCGAAACCGATCTCCCGCCTTGCGTCAGCCGGCACTCCGGCCGAGTCCGCCCGCATCTACGACTTCGGCGTCGAACCGCTTTGATTACTTCCCCAGCTCTGATCCGGCACGATCATTCCTGCGAGGCACAGCATGCTGACTCCGAGCAGCAGGGATTCGACCCCGGTTGACCAGATCTCGATGAGCGCAAGATCCCGCGGTGCGGTCACGTTTCCGGCGCGGAACAAGGCGAACACAAAGGAACTGACCGGAATCAGCGCGAAAGCAATCCACGCCGAGCGCAGCGGGGCCGAGTTGGTGAACTTGTCGCGGTGCATCACAAGGTAGATCAGCACGAACAAATACGCGATGAGGATCCAGTTCATGGGCAGGCTAGGTTGAGAAGGAGACTGAAGGTTTGCAGCATCTCCCGAAAGTAATTTCGCTTCCGCAGGCACGCTTGCGCCGAGGAGCGGCGGTCTCCCGGCAGCTGGAGGGGGATTGCGGATGCGGAGCCCACACAGCGCGCGGAAACAATTATTGGTAAGGTATAGCTTGAAAGCGTGATGCAAAGGCTGCGTCTCGCGGCTTCGGGGATGGGGGCTCGGGGCTTATCGGAATGAGCGTTTCGAACGTCCGTCACGCTGAGCGAGTGTAACGAGGAGAAGCGCCTCGGGCCATTCACCGGACGGTTCGCCCGTGGAGAGACCACGGCACCGGTCATGGTCGACGGGTGCGGAAAGACAAACGTTTCGAGGGCGGGGCAGCGAGTGGATCGAGGTCCTTCTCCTCGTTACACTCGGTCAGGATGACAGACGTTCGGAGGCCGCATCGCCGCATTACATCGCCGCATTATTGTACCGACGAACGTTTATTCACGGAGTGGCCCGCAAGCACGCTTGCGCGTAGCACGGCTCGCCGAGCGGTGTGTACGTGCCATCCAAAGTGGACGTCGAACGTAGACGGAAGGCATCCATTCCACGCGAGCTTCCGGGGAATCCACGTCGGCTGCGGGTGAATCAGCTTTGCCGCTCTGGCGAGCCGCACTACGGCGCAAGCGTGCTTGCGAAGTTGCCCCCATAAAAAAAGCCCGCTCAACCAACGCTGAGCGGGCTTTGAAAATCGACGTTCGTGCCGTCCGCGAACCCTTACGACCAGCCGTGCGCGTCGCGCACTTCGATCATCTTCCGCAAGATCGTGTTCCACGTCTCCTGCTTCTCGAGTGTCGCGTTCGGGAACATGCAGCCGTCCCAGCAGATGTGCTCGATGCCGCGCTTCTGCGCGTCCTTTAGCCAGTAGCCCGCGCATTTCACGATATCGAGTTTGCCGTTTGGATCGTCGGCCGGGCAGTGCTTGCCCGTCTTGTCGTGCGA
>CBHXZU010000290.1:0-7403 GCA_966125105.1 uncultured Prosthecobacter sp. | reverse complement strand
GCGAGAGCGTCTGGTTCATCGAGAAATCCTCCTGCAGCGTGGCATTCACGCGCACCTTCGCGCCGTCGGCGGCCTGCGGGATGATCTCGACAATTTTCCGCCCGAGCAGTGAGCGGAAAAGCTGCCAGCCGCGTTTCCGCAGCGCCTTCTTTTCCTTCGCCGGCTGGTGGCTGCGCCGAATCAGCCCCTGCATCGCCTGGCACCCGTCGGTTTCGCGGCTCAACACATTAATCAGCAATCCCTGCGAGACCTGGAAGCATCTGTTTAGCCGCTCGGGCGGCGCGGAAATCAAGCGCGTGAAGGTATTCTTGTCCCAGTTCACGAAGTTCCGCTCCGGCGGCTTCCGCTTCACGAAGTTCTTCCCGCCAGCCGCCTTCTTCTTTTCGAGCCGCGCATTCTCAATCCAGTGCTCCGGCGCCTGCGCGACCACCCAGCCCACATTGTCGTAGCCCTTGCGGCCCGCGCGTCCGCTCACCTGGTGAAAGTCACGAGCGCTGAGGATGGCTGTCTTCTCCCCGCTGTATTTGCATAGTTGCGTGAAGAGCACCGTGCGGATCGGCACGTTGATCCCCACGCCGAGCGTGTCGGTGCCGCAAATGATCTTGAGCAGCCCGCGTTGCGCGAGTTGCTCCACGAGCACCCGATACTTCGGCAAGAGTCCCGCATGGTGCAGCCCGATCCCGTGCCGCAGCCATTTCTTGATCTCCGGACCGTAAGGACTCGTGAACTTGAATCCCTCCAGCGCTTCCGCAATCGCCGCCTTCTCCTCCCGCGAGCAGACCGCGAGGCTGGTAAAGTTCTGCGCGTTCTGCGCCGCCTCGAGCTGCGTGAAATGCACCACGTAAACCGGCCCTTTTCCCCCAGCCAGCAACTCCTCCAGGGTCTCCGAAAGCGGCGTCTCCGCGTAAGCAAAGTCGAGCGGCACCGGACGTTCTCCTGCGCGCACCGTCACGGTCGGGCGTCCATTCAGCCGCGTAAGTTCCTCTTCGAAAAAGCCCGTCTCCCCGAGCGTGGCAGACATCAGCAAAAAGCGCGTCTGCGGCAACGTGAGCAGCGGCACCTGCCACGCCACGCCGCGCTCGCGGTCCGAGTAATAGTGAAACTCGTCCATCACCACGTCGTGCACCTGCGCCCTCTCGCCCTCGCGCAGCGCTATATTCGCCAGCACTTCCGCCGTGCAGCAAAGGATCGGCGCCTCGCGATTCACCGTCGCATCGCCCGTGCTCAGCCCCACGTTCTCCGGACCAAACTCCCGGCAAAGCGCCATCCACTTCTCATTCACCAGCGCCTTGATCGGACACGTGTAAACCGACCGCCGCTTCTGCCCGAGACTGTGAAAATGCAGCGCCGTCGCCACGAGCGATTTCCCCGAACCTGTCGGCGTATTGAGGATCACATTATTCCCCTCAAACACCTCGAGAATCGCGCTCTCCTGCGCCGGATAAAGCGTCAACCCGCGACTGCCGACATGGTCAAGAAAACGGCTGAGAAGCAGATCCGAAGTCGGCGGAACGTCAGTCGGAATGAGGCTGGATAGATTGGCGGACACTGATGGGACCGTAGCGAATGAGCGGGGGAGGAGAACAGGGAATGTGAACCGCAATAGCGATTCCGCGCGCGCGCACGTTGCGTTTCAGCAGTAAACGGTCCGAACGTCCCAAGAATCCGCAAGCACGCTTGCGCCGTAGCACGGCTCGCCAGAGCGGTCAGGGAGAGCCATTCAAGGCTCGCCCGGAAATTCATTGAAATCCCTTCTGTGGTCAAGCGACCGCCGGAATGACCGCAGAGACGATGTGCGCTGCAGAACGAAGTAGGATGCTGCACCATCCACGACGATCGTGAATGGCTCACGAATGACCGCTCTGGCGAGCCGTGCTACGGCGCAAGCGTGCTTGCAGAGTTTCATCTAGACGGTGCCGTTTCCCAGTCCATCGGCATTTCCTTCCGAGACGATCTCACCAGGAACGCAAATCGTCAGAATCGTTCCCGGCGGAATTGCTGATGCCGACTGTTCCTTCCTTCAAAGGCTGTCTTTTGGCAGTTGCGCTCGCGTCTTATGGAATACGAAGCTACTTCGCTCTCCCCGGATGACGGATTCGATTCCTCCGCAAGGCTCCTTTTGGAAGGCGTTCTCGATCACGATGATTACGGTCATCCTCGCCGTATTGATCGCCAATTGGCAGCTGATTGTGGAGTTCATTCCGAAAGGGAAGGGGCAACTGATGGGGCCGCCTTCCATGGGTGGCGCCCGCGTTGAGATCAGGGTCAGTGACCGCGCTGGATGGGGTGCCGATTTTTACACGGATATTCGCATTATAGATTCAGCGGGAAAGGAAGTGGCGTCCTGGCATGATCCCCGCGGACAGGGGACGTGGGAGCGGGTGGAAAGACTCGTGGCTTCCATGCGGTGGACTGCCGGGAACTCGCTCGAGTTCGAAGACGCTCTTGGGGACGTATGGACGCTCGACACGAAAGACGGCTCGTCCTCGTTTCGAAGTAAGGATGAGAAATGAAGTGCTTACGCGATCCGGCGGCGGCGCTTTCCGCAAATCATGCCGAACCCGCCGAGCATCAGCAGCGCGCTGCCGGGCTCCGGCGTCACGATCAGATTGTCGAAATCAAAGTCCGCATTGAGTCCACCCGTGCGCGCGCCAAATCCGACCCGGAAATCGAACGTGTCGAGATCCAGTCCAACAATCGCAAGATCGGTGAAGATCGAAAGCGGGGTGTTCGCGCCGAAAGAGTCCTGCGAGAGCGTGAGACTAATGAGCGTGTCCGTGCCGATGTCCTTGAGCGTCAGCTTTGCGTTGTGAAACAGGTTGTTGTTGAGATCCCAGAGGCCGGGAATCGTATTGGTGTCCGCAGAAAAGACCTGGGAGCCGTTCCAAAATACCGTGAGGTAGTCGGTGCTCGATGACGCATCCGCATCGTAAATCCGAACGCCGAGGGTGAGCGCATTCACGAGATTGGGCGTTTCCCAGTTGAGCCCCCCCGTGATGATGGGTCCCGTCGTCCCGTAAGTGCCCGTGCCGAAGAGGCCGAAGCCAAAGCCATCGGCGCGCTCGACTCCCGTGATCTGGCCGGTCATGCGGAAATCAAAAGACGCTTCGAGTTGGGGCTTTGGCGTGCCGTTTGGAATCGCTTGATCAAAGCCAATGTTTGGATTCTGCCCATTCACCGCGTGCGCGAGACGCAGGAAGTTTCCCGATGGTCCCCCGGAGACGATCGCTGCGTGACGCGTGCCATCCGTTCCCGCAGCGAACCCATGTTGGTCCGTTGCCTGGTAGAAAGTGCCGGGACCATCGAAGTTTTGGGTCACCCGGTTGTTTATCGGCACGAAAGACGAGGCTTTCGGAAACGTGCGCACATTATCCACATCCGCCTGCAAGTTCAGGCCCCCGGAACGCGCTCCCGTCTGAATGCGATAGTCGTAAGGATTCATCCCGGCGATGAACGTGTTCGTGAAGATCGGCACCGTCACTGGCGCGCCGTTCACGTCGCTGACGATTGAGACGGAGACATTCGAGCCCCCCGTGGCGACTTCGGTGTCCACCTGCAGCCGGTTCCAAGTTCCGGCTAACAGATTTAGCGTTTCAACCGGGAGATCCAGTTGCGCGACCTGCGAATTGTTCCAGTGGAGTTGCACGCGGTTCACCGCTCCCGCGTCATAAGCACGCAGGCCGATGCCGAGCGCGCCGGCTACGTTCGTGTTCTCGTAAGCGATCCCAGGTCCCGCGCCGGCAACATTGAAGGTGGAAGTCGGCAGCAGGAGGAATCCCATGCCGTCCGCGGCCGTGATGCCATCGGGGTTCGACATGCGGAAATCCATTTCCAGCCGCCGCGCTGGGGCGATTCCGCCATCGGCCGCTCGTTGCAGCGAGATGGATGAAATCGTGTCGTTTTGCCCATCGGGCATCAGTTGCAGGTAAGCCCCGCCGCCTGATCCACCGGTGGCTACCAGTTTCGGACCGGTTCGCAGGATATCGGGAGAGGTCGAATGAAGCCGAGCGAGATACGGCGTCGCGCCCAGGCTATCGAAGTCCTGCAACACGCGGCCGAGCGGATCGATCGTCGGCAGGATGGCGGCGGCGCCTGAATAGTTCGCGGCGACATTATCGATATCCGCCGACATGTCGGCGCCGCCCGTGCGCCCGCTGATCTGCACGCGATTCGCGTAGGGACGGGCGTCGATCGCCTGATCAAGTCGCGCATATTGGACCGGTGTTCCGTAAATGTCCTTGGTCACCGTGACCGAGGCGTTCAATCCATTGCCCACCTGCGTGTAGCTGACCGCAACACGGTTCCAGCCGCTATTCAGGAAATTCACCAGCGCAGGGTTTGTATAGGCATTGGTCTGCTCCAGGCCATTCCAATGCAGTGAGACGTCATTGACGTTGGGATACAAATCCACGCCCACGCCGAGAGCGCCCGCCGTGTTGGGCTCTTCGGCCACGAAGTCTGCAATACCCACGCCGGAAACGCCGGCGCGGAGCACGGGGAGAAAGACGAGACCAATGCCATCCGCCGGATCCGCCGTATTGTTGATCAGCCGGAAATCAAACTGTGCCACCAGGCTGCTCCAGTTTTCGGTATGCGTGGCGTCGAACGCGATGTGGTTGCTGACGGACCCCTGCTCAGCCATCAGGCGCAGAAAGTCCCCGGCTGGAGGTTCGTTCATGATGACCGGGAACGAACCCTGGCCAGCTTGAAAGATGGTGGATGGCGTGTTGGTCAGAGCGCCACTGAAATCGGAAAAGGTGTCCGCAGCTTTCAAAACGGGAACACACGCGACGATGGAACCGATCAGGAGGAGGGTGGGAGTTCTCATTGACGAGGTAAACGCATTAACTAACCCGCCCGGATGGAGAAAGTTTTAAGCTAAATACAACCCTCGCAACGGAATCCATTCGCCCAATATTACCGATGGCTTAACGATTGCCCGCGTGCAGGTCAGGTTCGCGCCTCTCTGCGCGCCCTCCGCCATTTTACCCCGCCGCAGTTCGCGCTTGAACACGGAGAAGCCTCCGCCATGGAAGCTACGCGTTCCGCCGGGACCGCCAGGCGCTGCCCTGCTGCCATCAAGTTAAGCAGGGCTGTTACCCGTGAAAAAGTGAGTCATCCTGAGAGAGCCTAAGCGACCGAAGGACCCCGCTCCACTCGCGGGAATCTCGTTAATTTCCAATGCGCCCCAAGGGACTTCTCCATGTAATTTGTTGTTCGTGAATGGCTCGGGATCCTTCAGTCGCTTGAAGCTCCATCAGGATGACCGACTTTATCACCCAACTACTTCCTTAACCGTAATGGCAGTGAGGCGCTCCCGTACCCCTGCACTTCGCCGCAGAACTCACCCCGTCACAAAATGAATCCCATGCTCGGCACTGATCTCCTTGATCCGCGCCATATCCGGCGCGCCGGGCTTCGCAAACTCATCACCGCATCGTGCAAAGAAGATCTCGAACCCAGCCGGCCGTGTGCTGATGAGCATCTTCGCCGGGGTATCACCGACATTCTTGAAGGTATGCACCGAGTTCTTCGGCATAAAGGCGACCGTTCCCACGGGAACTTCCTCCCATTTGCCTTCTCGGAAAAAGGCGATGCGTCCCTCGATCACGTAGAACGTTTCATCCTCGCGCTCGTGAAAGTGGGGCGGCGGGCCGCCTCCGGGCGGAGTGATTTCCGTCCACAAGGCAAAGGTGCCGTCCGTCTGGTCTCCCCCGAGGTGGAGGATGACTTCCTCCCCAAATGCGCGAATGACTTTCCCGGAGCCGGCCGGAGCAATGACGGGTGCTGTCTGCATGCGCGGCGACTTAGCTCATCCCGCCGCGCCTGCAAAGCGCGTGCTGATTATCGCGCCAGCGCGAGCGGCGACTCGAACAATGGCACCATGCTGGCATCCAGCTTCCGCATCGGCGCCCGTTGTTTCCATGACCATCCCGGACGCCGGATGATTTCGAGGAGTTTCCGGGAATCCATGCTCTTGCCCGCGCGAGAGTGCATCGCCGCCTGGAACTTCGAAAAGAGCATCCGCTCATCCGCAGTCGGAACGTAGCGGGCGCGATGCGGATGGTTTTGCCCCAAAAGGATCGCGAAGAAGCCATCGAAGCTAAATCCCGGCACGCCTCCGGCGAGGAGGTTTGCTGAGAGCAGCGATGGCCCGTTCTCTTCGTAAAAGTCGACGATCGGCGCCGCGAGGTTGAGCGGAGTTTCCTCGCGGGCGTATTGCCAGAATGGCGTCCGTCCCCGCGTGTTGTACTTGTAGTGCACGGCGAGAAAATCCCGCGTGTAATCCCAAAGCAGCGTGTTGCCGCGGTTGAAGATGTCGATCACTCCCGGCGTCGGCCGCATCTGTGTTTCGACCAGCGTGTCGACGATGCATCGCGCCTCGGTCGCGATGAGCATTAGCGCCGTTGCCTCCAGGGGTTCGACAAAACCCGCCGCGTTGCCGATCCCGATCACGTTTCCCACCCAGGGCCGCGCAAAGCGTCCGCTGCGAAACTTTACGACTCGAGCATCCGCCGGCGCCTTCGGATTCTTCCGGAGGAACTCGGCGCGGGCGTCGTCGTCGGAGATGAACCGGGAGCTGTAGACGTAACCGC
Source organism: uncultured Prosthecobacter sp. (assembly GCA_966125105.1). Taxonomy (GTDB): domain Bacteria; phylum Verrucomicrobiota; class Verrucomicrobiia; order Chthoniobacterales; family Chthoniobacteraceae; genus SXWH01. The sequence goes on along the minus strand of CBHXZU010000290.1, from coordinate 807 downwards.
GGTTGATGATCGTTTCGTGATCGATCCTCCAGCACCAGCCGGCATCCATCGCTTCGGCGGTGGTGTAGGGCTGAATCGGCTCCGTGCTCCGCTCCCAGCCGCCAATCACGGCGCGGTCGCAGAAGAGGGAGTTTTCGTAACTGATCCACGGTTCCGCCATGGCGCGGCCCAGGAGTTCCGCGCGAAAGCCGGAGGCATCGATGAACAAATCCGCGTCCACCCGCTCGCCGCCGGCGAGTTCCAGCCCAGCCACACGGTCGGGCGCGCTCATCTCGGCACGCGCCACCGTGCCGTCGATGATCGTCACGCCGGCAGCGCGGGATTCATATTCGAGCCACGCGACAAACTGCCGGTTCTCCACATGCCAGGCGTGCCCCTGGCTAAGGAGCGGCAACCCCCACGAGTCGGCTTCGGCCACGCGGTCGTGAAGCATCTGCGCCGATTCGAGGGTGAGAGGATCGAACGTGTCGTTGCAGTAGTAGCCGACGGGCCGCGTGAAGCCCTTCATCCGGCCCACAGTCTGGTTGGTGAACGTGTAGTTGAAAGCTCCGCGCGAACCCCAGAGGAAGCGAATGCCGAGCTTCCAGGTGGGTTTCGCCTGCGCATAAAAGCGGTCCGGATCGAGTTGCAGGAAATCGAGGAGGAAAGTCCGCAGGTTCGGGGTGGATCCTTCGCCGACGCCGATGACGCCGATATCGGGACTGCGGACGACGCGCACATCCAGGGAAGGGATCATGCGACGAAGGGCAAGTGCTGCCATGAGCCCGGCGCTTCCCGCGCCGAGGACAACGACCTTCTGAATGGGAG
>CBHXZU010000289.1:0-7415 GCA_966125105.1 uncultured Prosthecobacter sp. | reverse complement strand
CGAGGCGCGTCTCGACATCCGGCGGCTGAAGCTCGGCGGTCAGACCCCATTCGAAACGGGAAACGAGGCGAGGTTCGAGTTTTCCGATTTCCGACGGCGGCCGATCCGAGCTCAACACGATCTGCTTATGGCCGTCGAAGAGGTGATTAAACGTGTGGAAAAACTCTTCCTGTGACCGTTCTTTCCCGGAGAGGAATTGGATGTCGTCGATGAGCAGGACGTCCACGTGCCGATAACGCCGGCGGAACTTCGGCAGATCGCCCGTCTGAATGGCGTCGATGAACTCATTCGTGAAGCGCTCCGTGGTGATATACGCCACCTTCGCTTTCTTCGTGGCCATTACGTGCTGGCCCACCGCGTGCATCAAGTGCGTCTTACCGAGACCGACTCCGCCGTAGAAGAAGAGAGGGTTGTAGACTTTGCCCGGGCGCTCCGAGATGGCCCGGCACGCTGCGGCGACGAACTCGTTGTTCGCGCCCACGACGAATGTTTCGAACGTGTTCTTTGAATTGAACCCATTTGAGGAACTCCGGTCCTCCGCGTCTTCCTCCACCGCGACCTGGCGGCGGGCGCGAACAGGATCCGGCTCGGCTTGGGGGACCTCGGAGATGCCTTTGCTCACAAAGCGCACTTCCCGCGCGCTCTTCAGCACGAGGAGGACGGCTGCTCTCAGGGGATCGATGTAGTTATCCTGGATCCAAAAACGGAAGATGTCGTTCGGCACGAGCAGGGTGATGTGCTCGGAGCCGACTTCGACCAACTCGACGTCTTTGAACCAGCGCTCAAAAATGTCGTGCGTCACTTCCGATCGAAGGGCGGAAGCGATTTCTGCCCACAAGGGCGACAGATCAGTCAATGTTGCGGAATTATCCACAGGGCGGTTTCTAGTGGTTAAAGGGTAGTTCGGAGGGGATTTGGACGTTGAAGGAACGAGGCCGTGGAGCGGGGCGGCTATGGACTTCGTTCCACGGAGCCCGGCCCTGCCGGCGACTCATCCCCCGCAATCTGTTTTCGCGTAGCAAATTGCGGCAGGTCGTGTCGTGGAACGCTGATGTTTGCGTAACTTTCCCCAAGTCCAAACGGCGTCGCGGCTGAGTTGGCAGCGGCGATTCGGATTCGAGGATAGTTATTGGTGTCGTTCACAAGTTATTCACAGCGGCTTTTGTGTCGCTCGCCGGACGGGGCGGAGCATGGGAACGGGGCATTTTGCTGTCACGATTTTTCCCCGCGGGAGCGTAACTTTTCCGCTTAGAATTTACTTGCGCCATGCGCGGGTGAAGAAGGTCTGCGGATTGCCGCGTATTCGTTGCTCAGGAAGCTAGAATTTAAGCGGGTTCCACGCGGGCGCAGCGCGCGAAGAATCGGGCGAAGAAATTGGCACATCGCCGCACGCCCCAGTGTTTATGCGGGTTCGGCGACCGATGCGTGTCTTCGGAAACAGATCGCGATCAAAAAGGTGGTGATTGTTCCAAACATGATGCGCCACGGAAACTCGATCACCGGGAGCCAATCGGGCTTCCAAAGCGGACCGGCGGCGAAGAGCGTCCAGATGTCGTTGTGCAGACCGCTGAACACCGCGACGACCACGAATCCAGCGAGCATCGCGATCGCGTTTCCGACGCAATTGCCCCGTTTTGTGAATAACCCCACGAGAAAGATCCCGAGCAGAGAGCCGTAGGTGTATCCAAAGATCCCGAGAATGATGGGCAGAATCCGGAGGCTGGGTCTGTGAGCGACCACCCACGCCGTTGTGAGCGCCACGCCAACAAGGAACAGCGCAAAGAGCACCGTTCCGATGCGCAGGCTCCGCACTTTGCCCATCTCACTGGCGGGTTCGCCGAACCAGCGGAAGTGGAAATCGCGAACGTATGAGGTGGCGAGCGAGTTTAGCGCCGTGCTGAGGGACCCCATCGTGGTCGCGAGCACGCCAGCGATGACCAACCCGCGCAGGCCAGCCGGCATCTGGGTGAGCACGAAGAATGGATAGGCTTTATTCGCGGCAACTTCGCCGGAAGGAGTGCGGGGGAGCAGGGGATCGGGCGAAAGCTGGTAGTGCACGGAGAGCAGAATCCCGATCGCCAGAACGCAGAACACGATCGGGATATCGACGAGGCCTGACACGATCGTGGCAAACGCGCTCTGTCTTTGGTTTTTCGCGGTCAACATGCGCTGCACCATGTCCTGGTCGGTGCCGTGCGTGGCGAGAGTCACAAAGGTGGAACCGAGGAATGCCGCCCAAAGCGTGTATTCCTGTTCGAGGATGTGTTTCACGGTCCCCCAAAAACCGAGGCCTTCCTTGATGCCGGTATCGAAGATTTTCGGCGCCTCATCGAGATGCTTCATCGCCCCGTCCCAACCACCGGGGATGTGCCCGAGCAGGAACCAGAGCGAAAATCCGAGCGCTCCAAAGAGCACCACCATTTGGATGACGTCCGTCCAGATCACGGCGCGGATGCCACCCACCGCCGTGTAGATCGTCGTGGCAAAGGTAATGAAGAGCAGCGCGGCTGCAGTGAACCCAAATTCCTGCCATGGGCCCCATTGCATGTCGGGCCAGGTCGAGCGGAGAATCAGCACGAACAAAATCGTGGGAACCCATAGACGCGATCCGCTGGCGAGAGTGCGCGTCACGAGGAACACGGCTGAGCCGAGGCGCCGCGTTCGCGGTCCGAAGCGGGTTTCGAGAAACTCGTAAATGCTCACCACGTTGTGCCGGTAGAAGGCCGGGATGAAGAAGACGCTCACGAGCACGCGCGCCAGCAAGTAGCCGATGATTAGCTGGACATAGGTGAAGTTGCGCAGTTGAAACCCTTCGCCAGGGGTGCCGAAAAACGTGCCGGCAGAGATTTCCGCCGCGAGGATCGAGCAAAGCACGGCCCACCACGAAATCTCGCGGCCCGCGAGCGCGAAGCCTTCCATGCTGTTGCTCTTCTTGCGCTGCGAAAGGCCGATGCCAAAAATCAGCGCGAAGTAGAAAAGGACGACGACAGAATCGATGAGGACTGCGGTGCTCATGGAATTGAGGCTTTCTGAAGGGTGATCGTGAGTGCGCGGTGGCGTAATCCGCGTGAATGGCGCCGGTTCGTGGCTTGCGAGCGCGTCGTCGTCACACGCGCGGGGGCTCGGTGGCGGTTGCGACCACGGGCTTCTGCAGCACCTTGGAGTTGCGGCCGCTGACGTCGTATTTTTTCCGCCGTTCGGGCGGGAGCTCGTCGGGAGTCACCTCCACGTAGCCGCCCTTTTGCTGGAAATAGTTAAAGGCCTGCGTGCTCAAGGCGATGATGTGCTTCGCGCCCCGTTGCGCGGCGAGCTGTTCGGCAAAGGCCATGAGTTTGCGACCGTAGCCCTGACCCTCGTGTTTTTTGGAAACGTAGAGGCAGGCGAGTTCCGCCTTGGCGGACTCGGGATACATGTGGACCGCGACGCAGGCGACCAACTGGCGGTCGACTTCAAGCGCCCAATAATCGTCGAGCTGCGCGAGGAGGTCGGCGCGCGTGCGCTTCACGAGCTCGGCGTGGTCGACGCTGTTCTTGATGAGCTGCAGGAGCGCCCGGACATCCTTCTTCATGACGCGGCGGATTTGCTGATAGTCGTTCCCATAGACCATCGTGCCGACGCCCTCCGGGCTGAACACCTCGGCGAGCAGGGCTTCGTCCATGTAGCCATTCAGCAGGTGCACGCGTGGGATGCCGTTTCGGCAGGCGCGCGCGGCTTGCTCCAATTTGGATGCCGTGCCGGGCTCGATTTGGGCACGGCGTTTTTTGGCAAACTCCTCCGCTTCCGCGATGCTTAGCTGCTGAATGAGTTCACCGCCGAACGTCACGCCGTCATTCGCGCCGAGGAAGATTACTTTCATCGCTCGCACGGCTTCGGCCACCTCGACGGCAATCGCGTCGCTGTTTACGCGAAACGTGTGTCCTTCGCCGTCGAAGCCGATGGGCGGGACGACTGGGATGACTCCTTCGTTCAGCAGCATCTGCAAAAGCTGCGTGTCCACCCGCTCGACCCGGCCGGTGAGTTGCTGATCCACCCCGGACAGGATTCCCGCGGGATGAGCGATCACCACGTTTGCGTAAGCGGCGCGCAGGTCCACGCTGGTGAGGCCCTGCATGATGTCGTTCATCAAGGTTGTGGCGGCATCCAGCGCAACCTTGAGAGTTGCTTCATCCGTGATGCCGGTGCCGTCTGTATTGCTGGGCCGCACGCCGCGCTCCTGGGCGAGCAGCCCGATCTGGTGCGCGGCGCCGTGAACGAGCACGATCCGCACGTTCAACGATCGAAGCACGGCCAGGTCCAAAAGGACGTTGGAGAAGTTGGGCGAAGCTGCCACCTCGCCATCGACCGCGATGACGAAAATCTTCTCCCGGAACCGTGGGACGTAATTAAGGATGCCGCGCAGGTCGGAGACTTTCATCGAAGTCGTTGGGGTTTTGCGGTAAACGTATGGCACCGAAAAGCTGAATCTCGTGCGAACGGCAGGAAAATCGTGCCGGGAGCATGCTTTGGGCGCGCGAGATTGCAGATACTAGGGCGACTCGGGATCCCTCGCGCGGGCCGGGGAGCGCAATCGTGCCTGGCTACTTGAGCAAAGTCGCCAACTCCGGGACGTTCTTCCGGATTTCGGCGGCGACGAGTTTCGCGGTTTCCGCCGCTCCTTTTGCGGAAAGATGCGTCTTGTCCGGTTGCGACGGGTCTTTCGTTTTTGCGTCGAATGCCACAGCCGCCTTCGGGCCGATTTGATTCAGCTGCTCGATGCTGCGCGCATTCAAGTCCACGAGTGGCACCTTGAGTTCCGCGGCTACTGCTCGCGTGGCTTCCGCGTAATCACTGAGATAATCCGGACTCTTCACGCCGGCGCTGTCGGTGGACGGCTCCAGCTTCTTCGCCGAGATCTTTCCTTCGGCGTTGAAATTGCGCCGCGTTAGGGAGGTGACGAGGACGGGCTTAGCCCCGATGGCCTGTGCTTCGCTCACATAACGCGAGAGATTCTGGCGAAACGTCGTGTTCGCATCCGTTTCGCGTTTCGGTCCTTTTCCGGGCTGATCGTTGTGGCCGAATTGAATGAGAATCCAATCGGGTTTTGCCTCGAGCACTTTCCGCCAATGGCCTTCGTCGCGGTAGCTTTTCGAGCTTCTTGCACCGCGCCCCATGTTTTCGCAGCGAACTTTCTCTTTGAGGAGCGAGGCGAATGCGTCGCCCCATCCGCTCTTCGTCGCGACCGTGGAGTCGCCGACGAGGATTACCTGCACGCCTTTGTTTTCGTCGGAATCCGCAGCAATACCGGTCGAGCGGAAAACCGTGCAGCAAAGCAGGGCGAGAAGGGAGATCAGCGCTCTCATGAAGTTGCCGCGCGAGACTATCCATGCCGCTTCGCTGCGGGAAGGCTGCGGTCGTTGATTATTCAGCAATTCAATCCCGCCGCTGAGCTCTGCGAGCGCGAAAGGTTCTTTCGTTTCGCGGGGGGCGTGGATTGTCTCGCTCCAGACTCTCAACTTCATGTTTCTGCGCATCCTGGCTCTCCTTACTTCGCTCCTCATCACCTCGCAGGCGGCGGAAAACCTTCCGACGACTGTTTTTCGGAATCTCGAATCCGGCAAAAAGCAGACGGTGATCGTCTATGGCACCAGCCTGACGGCGGGTGGCGCGTGGGCGGGCGCGGTGAAGAAGTGGTTCAACGAACAGTATCCCGGCCTCGTGAACTTCATCAACAGCGGCGGCCCCGGGCAGAATTCCGATTGGGGCAAAGCAAACGTGAAAGCCAAGGTCGCCGATCACCACCCGGACCTCGTGCTCATCGAGTTCTCCTATAACGATGCGCACGAGAAGTTCAAAATGCCAGTCGAGCGCGGCGCGGAAAATCTGGATGCGATCGTCAAGGGGATCCGCGGGTCAAATCCGGATGCCGCGATCGTCCTGCAGATCATGAACGCCCCGTGGGACGCGCCCGGGGACAAGCGTCCAGCTTCCAGCCGACCGAAGCTGGAAGCCTACAACGACAACTATCGGCGTTACGCGAAAGAGCAGGGCTTGCCCCTCCTCGACCACTATCCCGCTTACAAACGACTGCTGGATGCCGAGTCGGAGAAATATCATCGCTGGCTTCCGGACGGCAGTCATCCGACGACGGAGGCGAGCCTGGCGATCACGTGGCCGACGATTCGGGAGTTCTTCGAAAAGACCCGGGCCTCCGCCAAAAACAAATAGCCTCATTTCCATTTGCCATGCTGCAACGCCTGATCCGCTACGCGCTTGCCATCACATTCTCGCTCGCGGGTCTCGCGCGCGCAGTTGAACCCCCAACGGCCGCGCCGGTCGTTCTGTTAAAGCTCGATGATCTCGTTCGCCAAGGGCGCGGCCCGCAGGCTACGGTGTCTCCGCGTTGGCAGCGGACGACCGATTTCCTCGAAGGCGAGAAGATCAAGGCGTCCTATGGCTTGCTGGTCGATTCCCTTGAGGGGGATTGCCCGGCTTACGTGGACTGGATCAAGCAACGGCTGGCGAAAGGTTGGATCGAGATCTGGGATCACGGATTTTACGCGCGTTTTCCCGAAGACCTAAAAGTGAACGGCCGAACGGGAGAAAACGTCGGCGCGCCGGTCGAGGACCAGGCAGCCCTTTTCAAGAAATCCCTCGCTCTCACTAAAGAGAAGCTGGGGATCGATCTGATTGCTTTCGGCCCTCATTCCACAGCGCTGGATCCGGGAACCTATCAAGCTTTGGAGTCGATCCCGGAAATCCGCATGGTGTGGTTCTACGGGCCGCCGAAAGGAGCGAAGACGAGCAAGCTTGTCGTCCAACGCCTCATGGAGTTGGAGCGACCCCTTTTTGTGCCGAATCCGGAACAGCTAAAGGAGAACTTCGAAAAGAAGCGGGCGACGCTGCCGTATGTCGCGATCCAGGGGCATCCGAACCAATGGGACGACGCGCGCTTCGAGAAGTTCAAGCAGGCGGTCCTTTACCTGCGCGACCAAGGCTGCCGATTCGTCACGCCATCGGAGTTCCTAGCCAGCAAGGCTGAGCAGCGTTGATTCGGGCCTTATAGCCAGAGATTGCGGATCCGTGGCTCGGAGTTAGCTAAAAGGTAATCGTGCATAGCGCGGCTCAGGCAAATCCCTGACCGAGGCATAGGGGCTGCTAACATTGGATCCTAGCGATGACGGGAGTTCCGCCCGCTTCGTTCCGATGACCAACCAAACGCAGAGAGCTGATGAAGCGCCCGTCCGCGAGGACAGGGGTGCGCCCCCGGCCGAAGTGGAGTGCAATGCACCCGCTGCCGCGGCGCAGGTCCTGGGTCGGGTTCTGCTGCTGGAGGACGATCCTGCGTTCCAGGAAGTGATCCGCGATTTCCTCGCGGAAAACGGCTATACGGTCGTCCCGGTTAGACACGGCGGTGAAGGCGTGGCGCAAGTTCTGGA
>CBHXZU010000288.1:0-7424 GCA_966125105.1 uncultured Prosthecobacter sp. | reverse complement strand
CCACGCTCTACGCGTGCCTCAATTACATCAACAAGCCGGACAAGAAGCTGATCACGGTCGAAGACCCGGTGGAATACCAGATGGCGGGCATCAACCAGGTGCAGGTGAACACCGAAGTCGGCATGACCTTCCCGGCGGCACTCCGCTCGATGCTCCGTCAGGCGCCGAACGTGATCATGATCGGTGAGATTCGTGACGCAGAGACCGCGAACATCGCGATCAACGCCTCGCTCACGGGTCACTTGGTATTCTCCACGCTCCACACGAACGACGCGCCGAGCGCTGTTGCCCGTCTGGTGGACATCGGGGTGCAGCCGTTCCTCGTCAGCTCCGCGGTGCGCGCGATGATGGCCCAGCGCCTCGTCCGCAAAATCTGCCCGAACTGCACCGCGCCTTACGACCTGCTCGAGAGCGAGATTCGTTCGCTCGGCATTGATCCGACGCAGCTGAGCGAGGCTTCGGTCTCGAAGGGGCGGGGCTGCGATCGATGCAAGCACACCGGTTCCAAGGGACGCGCCGGCATCTTCGAGATCTTCACCGTGGACGACGAAGTGCGCCACATGATCAACAGCAAGGCCACGACCGTGGAGCTTCGCAAGCGGGCTCGTGAAATGGGCATGCGGACGTTGCGCGAGGACGGCATCCGCAAGGTGCTGGCTGGCATGACGACCGCCGAGGAAGTGATCAGCGCCACGATGGCCGACGCCGACTAAGCGGTCACTATGGCTCTCTTCGGTTTCGGAAAAACCTCGGCGCCCGAAGGTGCCGCGCCCGTTGCGGTGGCCTCCGCGCCGACGATCACCGCGGGACCGCGCGGCAATTTCGCGCCCGCGGACGACTTGCTGAAGCTGGTCGTCGACGAAGCCGCCTCCGACCTGCACCTCTCGGTCGGCGCGCCGCCTTGCATCCGCTTGCATGGCCGCTTGCTGAAGCTCGATACGCGCGCGCTTTTCCCCGAAGACATGGAGAAACTCGCGACGGAGATCGCCAGTCCCGAGCAGCTCCGGCACGCCAAAGAGCAGGGGAGTGTGGACTTTGCGGTAACGTTCAAGGAACGGAACCGTTTCCGCGCGTCCCTCTACCTGCAGAAGGGTTCGCTCGCGATGGCGCTGCGATTGATTCCGCGGAAGATGCTGTCCCTCCCGGAAATCGGGCTCCCGCCGGTGGTGAACGATTTGCTGAAGCTGCCGCGCGGATTGATCGTCATCACGGGCCCCACGGGCTCGGGCAAGACGACTTCGCTCGCGGCGATGCTCGACGTGATCAACCGGGGTTCAGGTCTTCACATCATCACCGTCGAGGACCCGATCGAGTACATCCACGAGCACCAGAGCGGGATGTTCCATCAGCGCGAAGTCGGCGCCGATGTGCCGACGTTTGCCGAGGGGCTGCGGCGCGCGCTGCGCCAGGATCCGGACGTGATTCTCGTGGGTGAAATGCGCGACCTGGAGACCATGGAAACCGCGATCACTGCGGCGGAAACGGGCCATCTCGTCTTTTCAACCCTTCATACGACAGGTGCCGGCCGCACGGTCGACCGTATCGTCGACGCCTTTCCCGCGCACCAGCAGGAGCAGATTCGCGTGCAGCTTTCAACGAACTTAACGGCGGTGATCTCGCAGCTTCTGATCCCACGGATCGATCGACCGGGCCGCATTGCGGTCTTCGAAGTCATGATCAACACGCACTCCGTGGGCGCCTTGATCCGAGACAACAAGACCTTCCGCATCGCCACGGAAATCCAGACCGGCGCGAAGTATGGAATGGTGTCGCTCGAAGCTTCGCTCGTGGACCTTTACCTCGCCGGCGTGATCAGCCGGGAAGAGGTTTTCGGCAAATCCCAAGATCCTGAGATGGCCGCTCAGTTGCTCGCCGGCCGCGAACCTAGACGCTGATTTTTTTCCGCCATGAACAACAAGCAAACGCTCAACCTTTTCGTGGACGCCGGTCTCGTGGAACGCGGCGCCGTGGAGGACATTCTCCAGGAAGTCGCTTCCGCCGGCAAATCCCTCTGTGAAGTGCTGGTGGATTTCCAGGTCTGCGACGAGAGAGGTTTTTACCAGGTGATCGCCGATGCGATCGGCAGCGAATTGGTGGATCTAAAGAACTTCGAGCCCCCGCAAGACGTGCTCAAGCTTCTGCCCGCAGGCGCCGCCCAATTGCACCGCGCCTTCCCGCTGGGCTTCGACGATCACGTGCTGCAGGTCGCCTTGGGTGATCCCCTCAACCAGCAAACGCTGGAGGACCTCCGCTTTGCGATCGGCAAGGACGTGCAGGCCGTCGTGGCGCCGGTTTACCAGATCGACGACCTCATCCGTAAATACTACGGCTCGGATCTCGGCAGCCTGGACGACATCCTCAAGGAACTCGGTGGCGCGGTCACCTTCGGCAAGGATGGCGAGCTCGACCTGAAGGAACTCGAGAACGAAGCCAACTCGGCGCCGATCATCCGTTACGTGGATCTTGTGCTCGCGCAGGCGATCCAGGACCGGGCGAGCGACATTCACTTCGAGCCGTTCGAGACGGACTTCAAGATTCGCTACCGCGTGGACGGCGCGCTTTACGAAATGGCGCCGCCGCCACGGCACCTGGCGAACCCGGTCATTTCCCGCGTGAAGGTCATGTCGAACCTGAATATCGCCGAGCGCCGCATCCCGCAGGACGGGCGTATTCAGAAGATGATCAACGGCCGGCAGGTGGACTTGCGTGTCAGCACTCTGCCCACCCAGTTTGGCGAGTCGGTGGTGCTTCGTGTGCTCGATCGCTCGGCGGTGAAGCTCGAGCTCGAGACCTTGGGGATGCCGGATGAGATCTACAATTACCTGCTCAAGACGATCGAGTTGCCGAACGGCATTTTCATTGTCACGGGCCCGACCGGTTCCGGCAAAACGACCACGCTCTACGCCTGCTTGAACAAGATCAACTCGATCGACGCGAAAGTGCTGACGTGCGAAGACCCGGTGGAATACGACATCGAGGGCATCGTGCAGGTGCCGATCCAGGAAAGCATTGGGCTCACCTTCGGTCGCGTGCTTCGCGCCTTCCTTCGTCAGGACCCGGACCGCATCATGGTAGGTGAGACTCGTGACGTCGAAACCGCCCAGATCGCGATCCAGGCGTCGCTCACGGGTCACTTGGTGCTCACGACCCTCCACACCAACGACGCGCCCGGCGCGGTGACGCGTCTCATCGACATGGGCGTGGAGCCGTTCCTGATCTCGGCATCGCTCGAAGGCGTGCTCGGCCAGCGGCTCATCCGGAAGATCTGCCCGCAGTGCAAAACGAACTACGAGCCGAGCGAATCGGTCCTCGCCCAGCTCGGCCTCACCGCTCACGACATCGGCGACAAGAACTTCTACTTCGGCAAGGGCTGCGACAACTGCAACAACACCGGCTATCGCGGCCGTAAAGGCATCTACGAGCTGCTGAACATGAGCGATCCGCTGCGCGAAATGATCAACCAGCGCGCTCCTTCAGTGGTCATGAAACAGAAGGCCATCGAGCTCGGCATGGTGACGCTCCGCGACGACGGTTTGCGGTCGATTTACGAAGGCCTCACGACCATCGAAGAAGTTCTGAAATACACGTAACTTCCGAGAAACATCTTGCGCGTTCTCCAGTGGACGCGGAAATCCGATTCGACAACAATTTAGTGCTTCACTAAGACACCCCGACAACCTGACCCGCCCCACCAGACCTAGTTTATGCCACGCTTTGAATACATCGCCCTGGACGCCCGTGGAACTGAATCCCGCGGCGTGCTGGAAGCCACCACGCAAAATGACGTCGTGAATCAGCTTCGCCAGTCTGGGTATTTCCCGACAAGCGTCGTGCCGGAAGGCACGGGGCCGAAACCGGCGAAGGGCAAGACCCCCAAGGGAGCGAAAGCGATCACCCCGTCCGCGGCGAAGTCGAAGGGCAAGGGGATTACCCTCTTCCAGCGAAAGACGGTAAACAGCAAGACCCTCATGATCTTCACCCGTCAGCTCGCCACGCTGATCGATGCCGGTCTTCCCCTTCTCAAGGGCCTTGGCGTTTTGGCCAAGCAGGAGAAGGATCTCGTGCTGCGGGGCGCCATCAACCAGATGGCCGACGCGGTGCAGGGCGGCAGCACGTTCAGCGAATCGATGGGCCAGCACCCGCGGATCTTCAATCGCCTCTACGTCTCGATGGTGAAGGCGGGCGAAATCGGCGGTGTGCTCGAGTTGGTGCTCACGCGTCTCGCCGAGTTCCAGGAAAAGGCGCAGAAGATTAAGAACAAGGTGAAGTCCGCGATGACCTACCCGGTCGTCGTGCTCGTGATCGCCCTTTTGATCCTGTTCTTCCTCTTGACCACCATCGTTCCGAAGTTCGGCAAAATCTTCGAGGACATGCTTGGCCAGGGATCCTCACTGCCGTGGCTCACGCTGAAGGTGATGGCGGCCTCCGAGTTTGTGAAGGGGATGTGGTTCCCGCCAAACCTCTACTACACCATTGCCGCTCTTGGTTTAATTTTTGGCGGCGTTTGGACGCTGCGGAATACCGAAAAGGGTCGCAACGGCCTGGATCGTTTCAAACTCAAGATGCCAGTTTTCGGCGACCTCGCCCGCAAGAGCGCGATTGCCCGTTTCACCCGCACGTTGGGCACCTTGGTGACCAGTGGTGTGCCAATCCTTCAGGCGCTCAACATCACGAAGGAAACCGCCGGCAACGTGGTTCTCTCGGACGCGATCATGAAGGTGCATGACGCGGTGAAGGAAGGTGAGAGCATCGTTTCGCCTCTCGAGGCGAGCGGCGTGTTCCCGCCGATGGTGATCTCCATGGTGGACGTCGGTGAAGAAACCGGACAGCTGCCAGAGATGCTTCTGAAGGTGGCTGAAGTGTATGACGACGAAGTCGACAACGCGGTGGAGAGTCTCACCTCGCTCCTCGAGCCTATCATGATCGTCTTCCTCGCGTTGATCGTCGGCACAATCGTTATCGCCCTCTTCCTGCCGCTGATCGAAATCATCAAGCGCATGCAGGGCGGCCCGCAGCAGTAAGCGAGAATTCATTCGCGCATCGAGTCTACGTAAATACCATGTGCATATGAGAAAGAGACCCTCCTCTGGCTTCACCCTCATTGAGGTCATCACCGCGATGGCCGTGATCCTCATCCTCACCGGATTGGTCATCCAAATCTCCGGCTACGTGACGAACCGCGGCAGCAAGGCGCGGGCGACCGCGGAAATCGCGATGCTGTCCACAGCTTGTGAGAGCTATAAGGCTGACGCGGGCGCTTATCCCGAAGACTTGGGGAACGACGGCGTGACGAACGCCCTCAAGCCGAAGAAGGATTTTCGTCCGAACAAGCAAGAGTATGAGCTCGCGAGCCGGTTCCTTTACAAGGAACTCTCCGGTGACAAGACGGGGAGCGGTGAAATCCCGGACGGCATTCCGGACAAGGATGAGCCGCGCTACCTGAAAGAGTTCGATCCGAAGCTCCTGAAGACGACCAAGGACTCGAGCGGGAAGATCACGGAGGTGCGGTTTATCCAGGATCCGTTTGGCTACTCCTATGGATACTCCACGGCAGCGGCGCGCGAAGAACGCAAATATCAGCAGGAATTGAAGGAAAAGGGCAGCGCAGCGCGTCGTCCATCCGCCCAGGAAATGGATGGATTCAATGCAGCGAGCTTCGATATGTGGTCCACAGGTGGCAGCAAGCCGTCCGACGATCCAACGAGCGAAAAGGAGAAAGAGTTGGAGTGGGCGAAGTGGATTAAGAACTGGTAGCGCCACGGCGGTCCGCATGCTGGGTTGCAGCATTGCCAAGCGGCCTTCGGACAGCGCCGGAAGTTTCAAGCCCCTGAGTCATTGACTCAGGGGCTTTTTCGTTTTTCGAAGATCGGGGTCGAAGACCCTCCAGACCCGCCGCTGCTCTCATGGAACTTCTCAGCAGAACCAACTCCCCGGCTGGGTCTCAAAGGATCGAGCGCTCGAGGCCGATCCGCGACTTGCGCGCGGGGGAATCGCACACGCTCGGGAACCATCCGCAGGCACTCGGCGCGTAACCGCATGGACTCGGCGGCCATTTGCGCCTCGTCGGCTCTCATCCGCGCGTTGTCGGCTGCCACCCGCGTGTCGTGGGCTGTCATCCGCGCGCAGTCGGCTCTCAGCGGCACGCTGTCGGCTGGTATCCGCGCGTCGTCGGCTGGTATCCGCACGGCCCTAATTTCGATCCGCGCCTCCGCGCGAGCGGAAAGATCCCGCGCAAAACCTCTCGTTGCGCCTGTAATTGCTGCCAACCGGGCTGAAATACCTTCCCGTGCTGCTGCAAAACCAAAAAATGCAGCTGCAAGACCAAAACTTTCCCCTGCAAGACCAAAAAATGTCGGTGCAAGACCTGTCGTTGCTGACGCGCGAACTCCCGAATTCCGCGTAGGAAGTCACGAACGGGCCGGTATTTGCTCCAAATAGCGCAGGTGTTTGGCTCTTACGCGCAATGTCTTTCAATCAGTTCCCCCATCAGAGAGTCGCGCTCACTCTGGAAGCGTATGCAGCAATGTTCCGCGTGATGAGGGAATCTGATGGCATGCCCGGCCGATGGCCATGATGGGAGTAATCCCGGGCTGCTGAACTCCGAGGAATTTGGCCAGTTCCGATTCGAAATGCAGCAGCGCCTTTCGGTTGGCTGATCGCGTATCCAAGTAGCCGAAAGCGCGGGCGAGAAGGTCGTAAAGCTCCGGCATGGGGTGATCTGGCTCCGTGGCGAGGTCCAGCAGCTCCACAAAGTATGCCGCGAGCGAAACGCGGCCATATTCACGCCGAAGTTGCTCGCGGGACTCGAGTACCGAAGCTTCGCGCAGCGTATGAAGGTCGCTCTTTGCGCTTCTGCTGAAGCTGATCTCGCAGGCGTAAAAAAGGTCCAGCGCCCCCGCAAAACGGCTTTTCGGCCGCAGGGCGCCTTTCGCGATCGTTTTCAGTTTTCCGTGGTCCAGCGTGAACCACGTGATGATGAGGCTTGTGTCGCTGAAGCGTGTCCTTCGCAGCAGAATGGCCGGAGTGGTGTCCAACGGGGGATAAGGAAAGGTGGCAGCAAGGGCTGCGCGAGCGCATTTTCCACGAAAAACCGTTTGCAGCCCCTGAAATGCTCGGATATCGCACGCGCCCCATTTCAACAATCATGAGCGAAGAAACCCAGCAACCTACCCAGGCCCAGCAACCCCAAGTTCAGATCGACACGGCGAGCATCAAGACCAGCTACGCAAACGTGGTCGGGATCGCTGCGAACATCAATGAAGTTTACCTCACTTTCGGCGTGAACACGGACCCGTACAATCCCGCGCCGACGGAACCGGTTAAGCTGGATACCCGCGTCATCATGACGCCGGACGCCGCCAAGCGCCTTTGCCTCAACCTCAACGCCACGCTGGCCGCCTACGAGCAGCGCTTTGGCGTGATCG
>CBHXZU010000287.1:0-7437 GCA_966125105.1 uncultured Prosthecobacter sp. | reverse complement strand
GCGTGCTTGCGGCAGCTCCTTTTCCTCACCTCTTGAGACTTTTTAGACGGTCTCTGATCACTGACTTCTCCTAGTGACCAAAGTCGCTGAAAAAGAAAAACGCCGCGCCATCGACGAACGATGATGCGGCGTTAATGGAGACGATTGTTGATTAGAGGGTGATGGTCGTCTCGAAGACGGTCTTTCCGCCTTGTTCCACTGTAACGGTCACCTCGGTGAACTCGATGTCGTCGATTTCGACGATCCAGAGGTCGTTCGGGAACCCTACGTCCGTCGCATCCGGCGGGCTGACGAGAGGGGTGGTGATCGAAACGCTGACGTTCCCGTTCTTGACCGCGCTTCTCGGGATGGTGGTGCTTGCCGAAGCCGACACAGGGACCTTGTTTTGTCCCGGCACGTAATTGCCGGCCGGATTCAGGCCGACCACCGAGGCGCTGCCTTTCACGGCCACGGTGATAGTGACGTCTTTATTGCCAAGCCCGGCAAATGACAGGTCGCATTGCAGCTGCTCGCCGAGGTCGGTGAACACCGGGTCCGATTTGAAGTGAACGTTCGCAGCCGACGCTGTCGCCGCAAAGAATGCGCTGAAAATTAGCGCGAGGATGGACCTTAGTGTGGTTGTCATGGCGGTAGGTTTATTTGTTTTTGGTTGATGGGGGACCGATGCCGCGCCAATGCGGTGCCACCGGTTTGCAGCTACCGTTGCACGGCGGGGTTTTGGTCGTAGCGAAACATAGGGAATTCCGCCGCGTAACAGGTCCGTTGCAAACCATATTGAGGCAATTATTTAACCTTATAGCTAAGCCCGGATCGGTTGACGGTCGCCGACAGTGGCTCCGCTAATAAAGTGACGGGAATTTGAGTTGGGAAAGGTCGTTGCGAGAGAATCTATGGAACGGCAAACTCCGGTGTTTTCTCTCCTGCGTGCTTAAATCCCTACGATTCCAATCCCTCATCTTTTGTCTCTCGGCGTTCGCGGCTGTTGCTGCGGATTTTCGTTCCGATGTGATGGCCGTGGTGAGCAAAGCCGGGTGCAATCTTGGCTCCTGCCACGGGAATGCGACTGGGAAGGGCGGGCTGAAGCTTTCGCTCCGCGGACAGGACCCGGATCTCGATTGGCTTGCTCTCGTTCGCGAACAGGGCGGTAGGCGGGTGAACTTGATCGAGCCGGAGCAGAGTCTGATCCTGCTCAAGGCGATGGGGACTCTGGCTCACGAGGGCGGCAAACGGTTCTCCGCCGGCTCGCCCGAGCATGAGATCTTTTTGCAGTGGCTGCGCAGTGGCGCCGAGGATTCCGGCACGCAGCGGAAATTGGCAAAGCTCGAGGTGCAACCCTCGGCACTGACGATGGCCGGGCCGGGAGAGTCCGTGCAGATCCGGGTCAAAGCGCGCTTCAGCGATGGGGAGGCGCGCGACGTGACGCGCCTGGCCTTCTACGAACCGAATAATCAACTCCCGAAAATCACAGTGGAGGGCGCCGTGTCTTCCGATCTTCCGGGCGAAACGACGGTGCTGGTCCGCTATCTCGATCAACAGGCGGCGGTGAGGCTCGCATTCGTTCCCCCGCGGCCGGACTTTGCGTGGGAAGGGCCGACTCCGAAGAACTTCATCGACGAGCACGTTTTCCGAAAGCTGAAGGCCTTGCGCGTGAATCCATCGCCCGTTTGCGATGACACCACCTTCCTGCGCCGCGCCTACCTCGACCTGCTCGGCGTCACGCCAACGGCGGAGACGGCGCGCGCTTTTGCCGCCGACACTTCGCCGAATAAGCGTGAGCAACTCGTCGAACGATTGCTGCAGCGCAGTGAGTTCGCGGACTTCTGGGCGTTGAAATGGGCGGATCTGCTGAAGATCGAAGAGCGGCAACTCGACAAGACGGGGATGCAGGTCTTTCACCAATGGATCCGCGACAGCATCGCCGCGAACAAGCCGCTCGATCAATTTGCGCGCGAACTCATCGCAGCCCGGGGGTCGACTTACAAAAATCCCGCAGCGAACTGGTGGCGCGCCAATCGCGATCCGATCACGCGCGCGGAGAACACGTCGCGGGTCTTCCTCGGCGTGCAGCTCAACTGCGCGCAGTGCCACAACCATCCCTTCGAGCGCTGGACGCAGGACGACTACTACAACTGGGCCAGCCTCTTTGCGCGCGTGGATTACAAGATCCTCGAAAACAAGCGCCGCGATAAGAGCGACACGCGCGAGTTCAAGGGCGACCAGGAGGTGCTGTTGAAGCCCAGCGCTCGTTTTCTCAATGCGCGCACGGGACAGCCGGCGGTGATGACTTTTCTCGGCGGACCGAAGCCGGAGATCACCAATGAGCGCGACGAACTGCAGGCGCTCGCGGACTGGATGTCCACGTCGCCGATGTATGCGCGGACG
Source organism: uncultured Prosthecobacter sp. (assembly GCA_966125105.1). GTDB lineage: Bacteria > Verrucomicrobiota > Verrucomicrobiia > Chthoniobacterales > Chthoniobacteraceae > SXWH01. The sequence goes on along the minus strand of CBHXZU010000287.1, from coordinate 5,055 downwards.
CAGGTGAACCGCATCTGGTATCACTTGCTTGGCCGCGGACTGGTCGAGCCGGTGGATGACTTCCGCGCGAGCAATCCGCCATCGCACCCGGAATTGCTCGACGCGCTCACCCACGACTTCGTGAAGCACGGCTACGATTTGCGGCGCGTGATCCGGGTCATCATGGCGTCGGACGTCTATCAACTCGCGAGCATTCCCACGCCGACGAATGCCGACGATGACGCGAACCACTCCCATGGCATCACGCGGCGGCTGGGCGCCGAGCAATTGCTCGACTCGATGAGCAAGGCGCTGCTGGCACCGGTGGAGTTCGAAGAATGGCCCGAGGCGAAGCGTCTCGCGCAAGTGCCGGAGGGACGGAAGCACTACCACCCGATCACGACGGATACGGATCGCTTTGCGCTCGATTTCGGCAAGCCCCCGCGGCTGATCGCCAGCGACAGCGAGCGGACAAATGAACCAACAGTGAAGCAGGCGTTTCAGATGTTGAGCGGCCCGACTGTGAATGCATTGCTCACGCGCCCGGACAATCGTCTCGGCCAGTTGCTCGCCACGACGCGGCCGGATTCGGAGATCGTGGGCGAGTTATTCTGGAGCGTGCTGTCGCGAGCCCCCACCGCCGCCGAGCGCGACCGCAGCGAGAAGCTGATGGCGACCACGGATAATCGCCGCCGCGCGCTGGAGGACCTCGCGTGGGCGCTGGTGAACTCCAAGGAATTCATCTTCCGCCGCTAAAACTTCGATCCACACTAAAGCCAAGCCATGTCGCACTTCGCCTGTTCCGGATTCAGTTCAGCGATCACCCGTCGCGCCGCCATCCGCGCGGGCGGGCTCGGATTGCTCGGCCTAACGATGCCGGGATTGCTGCGCGCGCTCGAGAAGCCGCAACTGATCAAGCCGCGCGCGAAGTCCGTGATCTTTCTTTTTCAATGGGGAGGGCCCTCACACATCGACATGTTCGACATGAAGCCCGACGCGCCATCGGGCATCCGCAGTCCTTACAAGCCGATCTCGACAAAAGCGGACGGGATCCAAGTGTGCGAGAAACTGCCGAAGACTGCGGGCATCATGGACAAGGTGACCTTGATCCGGTCGATGACTCACACGATGAAGAACCACAATTCGGCGGGCTACTATGCGCTCACGGGGCATGCGCCGCCGAGTGATGATCAGCGCCTGCGCGACACCCTGGAGCTTTTCCCCGGGTATTCGAGCATCGTGGATCGCTTTGCGCCGACGAGCGGCGAATTGCCGACGTCCGTTTCGCTGCCGCACGTGATCGCCGATGGTTCGGTGACTCCCGGGCAGCACGGAAGTTTTCTCGGCAAGAAGCACGACCCGCTGCTCGTGCTGCAGGATCCGAATTCGCCGAGCTTCGCGCTGCCGGAATTGAACCTGCCCGACGGCGTGACGTTTGAGCGCATGCAGGCGCGGCGTGAGCTCATGAAGCTCGTCGATGAGCAGGCGCGCATTATGGACCACTCGATCTCCGCGCGCGGATTCGACGGCTACTACGAGCGCGCGATGGCAATGTTGCATTCGCCGAAGATGCGCGAGGCCTTCAACCTTTCCGCCGAGCCGGAGAAGGTGCGCGAGTCTTATGGCCGCACGACCTATGGGCAGAGCTGCCTGCTCGCGCGCCGCCTCGTCGAAGCCGGCACAAAGTTCGTCACGGTGTATTTCTCCGAGAGCATCGGCGGGCAAAAGACCGACAGCGGCGGTTGGGACACGCATGGCTTCAACAACACGCGCATGTTCCCGATCATCGAGAAATGGCATCTGCCAGTTCACGAGCAAACGCTGCCGACGCTCTTGATCGATCTCGAAGAACGCGGACTGCTCGATGAAACGCTGGTCGTGTGGATGGGCGAGTTTGGCCGCACGCCGAATATCAACGGCAACATCAGCCGCGATCACTGGCCGCAGTGCTACACCACGCTCCTCGCCGGGGGCGGCACGAAGCGCGGATTCGTTTACGGGGCGAGTGACAAGACGGGCAGCTATCCCGCGGAAGACCCCGTGCGTCCCGACGATCTTTCCGCGACGCTTTTCTACGCCCTCGGCATCGAGCCCCACACGGAAATGCGCACCGCGGCCGACCGGCCGGTGGTGGTGTCCGAAGGGAAGCCGATCATGGAAGTCTTCGCGTAGGGGAGAGGCGGGGAAGCTACCGCGAAAACGAACGCGCGAAGCGGCAAACTTTGTGGCGTTGGCTGCCAGCTGCGGGGGAGGGAGCCCGGTTGGGGATTTTGGCGGCTCGGTCCGTGGAATTCGAGTTGCTGGCGGCGAATTTGGACCGGCAGTTCGTGAATTTGCCCCCGGTGGTCGCGTCGTCGGCGCGGCAGATCATGGATTTTGACCCGCTGGGCGCGAAATTGGCGGCCCTGTCCGGAAAGTTGGCGGCGCGTGGCGCGAAATTGATGGTGCCGAACGCAGATTTGCGGGACCGGTTCGCAAAGTTTGGCACGCTGTCTGACTATTTGGAGTCGCTGGCGGGAGATTTGGAGACGCTGACGCCGGGTTTTGGTGCGCTGCCGGCGTCTTCCAATGGCCTACCCTATGGTGCAGCGACGAAACTGGTCACCGGCGCCCAGCATTGGGCACTCCAGATGACGACGTCGCCCGCTGCATTGCCGCTCGCGATGTAGTCGCCATCTCGGCTTACGGCCAACGACTGCACCGCCTTGCCATTCGCCTGGAGCACGAGCCAAGGCTCCCGCTTTTCGGCTTGGTATAGCCGTATTGCTCCATCACTTCCGGCCGCGGCGACGCCAAACCATCCGCTCACGAGCTGCCGCGCATCGGAGCCGATATCGCTGAGATCCGCGCGTTTGGTCGCCTGCTCGGGATGCCAGATTTGCCCTTCGCTGCGCGCGCCGGTGGTGATGACGCGTGAGCCGTCCGCAGAAAATGTCGCCGCCAGCAGCGCGGTGTCGTGTCCCTGGTAACTGACGATTTGGTGCCAGTCGCTTGTGTCGAGCACGCGCGCGGTGCGGTCGCGACTTGCGGTGACGAGGCGCGTGCCGCCCGCATTGAACGCTACGTCCTGCACCCAGTCGGCGTGGAGGCGGAGCGTTTTGCTGATTTTGCCGCTGCTCGTATCGATCACACGCAGTGCCCGGTCGCCGGCGCCCGCGACGAGGGTGTCGCCGCCCTTTGAAAAATCGATCGTGAGAACGAGTTCGGGGAGATCGCAGAGGAAGCGGGTCTTGTATCCGTTGGCCACGTCGACCAGCGCGACCGTTCCCCATTGGCCGGGAGTCCCGCCGGCGACAGCCAGGAGATTCTTTTGCGGGTTCCACGACAGCGAGGTGATGCGTTCCGGCATTCCTCCGATGCGGCGCGCGAGTGTGGCGTCCGCCGTGTTGTAGACGAGCACTTCGCGGTAGCCACTGACGGCCAGACGACGGGCGTCGCCGTTGAACGCAAGCGCCGTGACGGGTATCGGCCGAGCGTAATGCGCTGGAGCAGGACGCAAGTGGACATCGCGCACCAGCTCAGCGAGCGGGCGCTGAGGATCGGCGCCATCGAAAACAGCGCCTTCATCGATCCACTGTTTGATGGCCGCGATTTCCTCCGCAGGAAGCCCGTCGGCCTTTTGCGGCATGCGCTCCGTGGAATCGGACAGCGTGAGGAGGCGATGAAGTTCGGAATGGTCGGACTTCCCGGCCGTGAGCGGAGGATCGCCGCTGTCCCCGGTCGTCTGCAGCGCCGCGAAAGTATCGAGCCGGTAGCCGCCTTTCGCGTTGTCCTCGCTGTGGCAGTTCACGCAGCGGCGCTGGAGGATGGGAGCAATGTCGCGCTGAAAACTCACCGTCTGCGCGGGCGCGCCGGCGAAGGCGTTTGCCGCGAGAGCGAGGAGAGAAATCATCAGCGAGCGATGCACGCCGGGATGATACGCGGAGGGAGGGGGAGCTTAGGAGTGCGATGCGAACCCGTGAGACGTTCGGGGATGGCCTCGGAACGTCACGCGGAACTATCTGGAGCGTCAGCGCAGGTCGAAGCCTGCGACGTAGAGGCCCGTCGCAGTTTCGGCGACGAGACGGAGAACGCCGGGGCCGGTAAGTTCGCCACGCCACGCCTGCCCGGAAGGAAGCGTGGTGATCGGGCGAAATGCGAGCAGGGCGGACGCTGTCTCAAAGAGGCCCGTGAGTTTGGCATCGTCGGCATCGCTCGGGCGACCGGGGAACTCCGGCGATTCCGCGCGCTGCTCGACCCGCAGCCGAACTGCTCCGGGCGGCGGCGTCACTTCCCACTGCCAGCCGCGCTCGGTTTTCGTCATCTTCGCCTCGAGCTTTTGGGGGATGTTCACCCGCGTGGCCGGATCTCCCATGATGGCGTAAAGCGCGGCCTGGTCGGTCTTGAGCAGTTCGACATCCGCGCTGCCCTTTTTCAACCGTCCTTCCGCATCGCGCAGCAGCAATTCGTAAAGGGTGTCATGGCGGCGGCGGGCGGCGCGTTGCGCGTCGAGCCACAACGTGCCGAAACGCGCGGCTCCTTCCGCGGCTTTCACGCGTTGAAGGAGCGAAGTTGCCGTGTAGAAGTTCGGAAGCGGGTGGGAATCTTCCGTGGCCGCAATGCAGACCACGGGCCCGGCTGGCGCCATGACCAATTCCTCGGCGAGGCAGCGTCCTCTTGCCAATGTGAACTTCCCCGCCTGGCAGGCGAAGATGACGTGCGGTGGACGCGGGGCGCCTTCGGTGAGGCCGCGAGCGTCGCTCACGCCGTAGCCGATCAAGTTGCGCCCGAGCCGCAGGCTGAGAAAGTGATCGGTGAGACCGTGCCCGATCATGCCGGTGAAGATCGCTCCGCGCGCGGTGCGTTCGTTGAACAGTCGCGCCTGCTGCGTGAATGGGCCGGCAAGCGAATGCTTCGCGTCGCCGGAGAGCACCCATGGCTCGAGCCAGGCGGGCGCGTTGCGTTGCACCTGGTTGAAGAGGAACGTCATGAAGCGCTCCGTGTATTCGGGCGCGTAAAGTGGATCGCCGGCCCACATGGGAAGCGAAAGCGAAGTCGCGGGCTGTTTCTCCCATGCGAGGATCTTCGCGGCCACGG
>CBHXZU010000286.1:0-7443 GCA_966125105.1 uncultured Prosthecobacter sp. | reverse complement strand
ATAAAGATTACGGCATTCGGTTGAACTTTGTCGCGGAACCGTCCGGACTCGACCTGGTGGACAAGCTCGGGCGCGACGTTTTTGACGTGGCGCTGGTGACGCGAAAATTGACCGGCCAGGAAGTCGCTTTGCGGCCGGAAAAGAAGTTCACCGAAACGCTTTTTGGACGGCAAGCCGTGCTCGTGGTGGTGCCGGATCAAGTCTGGCAAAACGGGGTGCGATCACTGACCAAGGACCAACTGCGCGCGATCTACGAGGACGAGATCAAAAATTGGAAATCACTGGGCGGCGAAGACCGGGCGATCACGTATTTCAATCGCGAATCCGGCCGCGGGATCTGGGATCTCTTCATGATTTTCCTCTATGGCGACGTGCGCAAAGCGCCGCTCTCAAAGGCCGAGGTCCTGAATGACGCCAACGACGTGCGCACGTCCGTGGAGTTCAATGGAGGTTCCATTTCGCTGCTGGAATACGGCGAGATGCAGGGCGACCGTGTGCACGCGCTGGGAATCAAGCAACCGGATGGAACTGTAGTGGAGCCCACGCCGGAGAACTTCGCGAACGGCAAATACGAGCTCTCGCGTCCGCTTTACTTCGTCACGGGCAAGCAGCCGACGGGGAAGATCCGCGCGTTCATCGAATTCATGCTCGGGAAAGCAGGACAGGAGTGCGTGCAGAAATCGGGGCTTGTGCCGGTGATGGAGCTGAAGGGGAAAAACACTAAAGACTAAACACTAAAAGTCCCTCGACTGCGCGGGCGCGTGGGCTTTAGCGCCGCAGACTTTTTAGTGGTTAGTTTTTAGTGTTTAGAACTCTCCCCTACCCCAGCATCCACCGGCAAACCGCAATCGCCGTAAACATCGCCACAATGTCCGCCGTGAGGCCGGCGATCACCGCATGGCGCGTTTTGCGGATGCCGACGCTGCCGAAGTAAACGGCGAGAACGTAGAACGTAGTTTCCGTGCTGCCGTAGATCGTCGCGGACATCTTCGCGAGGAGCGAGTCGGCGCCGTGGGTTTTCACCAAGTCCACGAAGATGCCCTGTGAGGCGCTGCCGCTTAGTGGTCGCATGAGGGCGAGAGGCAGTAGATCTGCGGGAAAGCCGATCGCGTTTAACGCAGGCTGCAGCCAGGAGGTGATCAATTGGATCACCCCAGCTTCGCGAAGGAGTCGAATCGCTACCAGCATCGCTACGAGGAAGGGAATGATTCGCTGAGCGGTGGCGAACGCTTCTTTCGCTCCGTCGCAAAACTGCTCGTAGACCCGCACGCCGCGGAGCCACGCGTAGAGCGGAAAGAGCGCAAACAGGAAGGGCACCGCGAGCAATCCGAGCGATTGCAGCATGGCGAGACCCGCTGATGGAGCGCTCACTTTCAGCTGCATCCACGTCAGCGCGGGAATGAACTGCCCGCCGAGCACACTCGCCTGCGCGGCGACGGCCGCAGCCGCATTTTTCGCGAAAGCGCCGCGTATCGCATCAGCGGGGTAGAATCCGATGAGACGATCGGGGTAAGCGGCGACGATCCAAGTGATCGCCCAGAGGAAAACGAAGAAACCGAGAAAAAGGAAGAACGCCACGCGGCCGCGGGAGCTCATCTGCGGCGGATCGCTGAAAGTGGTGGTGGTTTCCTCTTCGGCAGTCGTCGTCGTTGCTTCCTCGGCAGCATCCGCCGCGGTGATCTGGAAGGCCCGCACTGTCGATAGACCCTTCGCAACCAGCACGCCGCAGGTGAAGGCGATCACCGTGGCGATGATTGCCGGCACGACAATCGACGAAGCGGAATTGGATCCCTGGATCGCCAGGATGCTGATCGCAGTCGTGGGCACGAGCTGGATGCTGGCCGTATTCACCGCGAGGAAGGTCACCATCGAGTTGCTGGCAACCGCCTTGTGGGGGTTGAGCTTTTGCAGGAGCGCCATGGCACGCAGCCCGAGCGGGGTGGCCGCATTGCCGAGACCGAGCATATTGGCCGCCATGTTCAGCACCATGGCGCCTTGCGCGGGGTGGTCGGCTGGCACTTCTGGGAAAAGGCGGCGCATTAGCGGGCGTAGCGAGCGCGCGAGCAATTGCACGAGGCCGGCCCGCTCTGCCAAACGCATCATTCCCAGCCAAATCGCCATCAAGCCGACCAACGGCAGGGCGATGTCCATCACCGCGGATTTCGCCGTGTCGAAAGCCCCTTTCGTCATGGCATCGACCCGTCCCGTGAAGCCGCCGACGAGCACGGCGACGAGGATCATGAAGAGCCAGATGACGTTCAGCATCCGGCGCATATACCCGGCGAGCCTGTCCGGATGCGAGGCGATTGCGCCGCGGGAATACGCGAACTGCACGAGGCGCTTCCCAAACCGCAAGTCCGTGCTACGTTGCGCGCCCATTTTAACAAAACATGCCACTGCCAAGCATCCTCGACCCCTCACGGACCGAGCGAATTGAGTTCAGCAATGACGAGATAGCCCGCTACTCGCGGCACCTCATCATGCCGGAGGTGACGCTCGAGGGGCAAAAACGGCTCAAGGCCGCGAGCGTGCTGTGCATCGGCGCGGGCGGCCTTGGCTCCCCCATCCTGCTCTACCTCGCCGCAGCGGGGATCGGGCGGATCGGCATCGTCGACAGCGATGTGGTCGATTTCTCCAACCTGCAGCGCCAAATCCTGCATGGGACGAAGGATGTCGGCCGCAGCAAGTGCAAGTCGGCCCGCGAGCGGATCCGGGACATTAACCCGAACGTGCAGGTGGACATCTACGAGACGCTTTTCACTTCGGAAAACGCCCGGAAGATCAGCGAGCCGTACGACATCATCATCGACGGCACGGATAATTTCCAAACGCGCTACCTTTCGACCGACCTCTGCGTCTTCACGAAGAAGGCGAACGTTTACGGCAGCATCTTCCGTTTCGACGGACAGGCCACCGTCTTCGCGCCGCACCTCGGCGGACCGTGCTACCGCTGCATGTTCCCGGAGCCGCCGCCGCCAGGCGAAGTGCCGACCTGCGCGGAAGGCGGCGTTCTAGGCGTGCTGCCCGGCATCATCGGCGTGATCCAGGCGATCGAATGCGTGAAGCTGATCTGCGGCATTGGCGATCTCCTGCTCGGACGCCTCATGAACTTTGACGCGCTCGCGATGAAATTCCGCGAGTTCAAGCTCCGCAAGGATCCCAAGTGCCCGGTGTGCGGACCGAATGCGACGATCACCGACCTGATCGATTACGACCAGTTCTGCGGCATTCCGCAGGCGCGCAAACGCCAGGAGGAAGAAGCGAATGTCCCGCACGTGACCGTGGAGGAGCTCAAGGGCCGCCTCGACCGGAAGGAAGCGTTCAAATTCGTGGACGTCCGCGAACCCTACGAATGGGACATTTGCCGCCTGGATTCGGCGACATTGATTCCAATGGCACAACTCCCGGCGCGCATGAGCGAACTTGATTCGGCGGAAGACACCATCCTGATCTGCAAAAACGGCGCTCGAAGCGCCCACGCTGTAAAGATGATGCAGGAAGCCGGATTCAGCCGCGTTTGGAACGTGGCGGGCGGATTTATCGACTGGTCGGATCGGATTGATCCAAAGTTTCCGAAGTACTAAGCTGGCGCGCATGCGCCTCCTCCATGTCGCCGCTTCGACGCGGCTGCGCCTGCTCTCGGGCTGCTGCATTGCTGCCCTCATTCCGGCTCTAGCGACGGCAGCGGACGACGTCTCCCAGTTGCTCGAAAAGATTCGCGCCACGCGGGATGTGCCCGCGCTCGCGGCGGCGTCGATTCAAGATGGTGAGATCCTCAGCGCCGGCGCGACGGGACTTCGGCGCCTTGGCGGGACCAAGAAAGCCACGGTCGAGGACCAATGGCACATCGGCTCCTGCACGAAATCGATGACCGCCAGCGTGGCCGCGATGCTTGTGGAGAAGGGATCGCTGCGCTGGGAACAGACGATCGGCGAAACACTGAGCCAGCGCTGCCCGAAGATCGATCCGGCGTGGAAAGACGTTACCATCGATCAACTCTTTCGCCACCGCGCCGGCGCCCCGCCAAAGGCGCCCCCCGAACTGTGGGGGAAAGCGTGGGCCCGGCGCGGCACGCCATCGGAGCAACGCTGGGAGTTTGTCAGTGGCATGCTTGCCGTTCCGCCGCCGATTCCGCCGGGGACGAAGTTTGAGTATTCCAACCAAGGCTACTCCATCGCGGGACAAATGATGGAACTGGCAGCGAAAAAGCCGTGGGAGGAGGTCATGGGTGAGATGCTCTTCAAGCCGCTCGGACTGAAAAGCGCGGGATTCGGCGCACCCGGCGATGCGAAACTCGAAGACCAGCCGTGGGGCCATCAGGGCAAGCAGCCAGTTCCACCCGGACCATTGGCTGACAACCCTGCGGCGATCGGACCCGGCGGGACGGTGCATCTTTCGATCACGGACTTCGCCAAATATGCCGGCTGGCACGCCCGGCAGACGGGCCTTTTGCCCGCGGCGCAATTTGCGAAGCTCCATACTCCCCTGCCCGGCCAAGACTACGCACTCGGGTGGCATGCCACCGAGCGCCCGTGGGGCGGCGGCAAGGTGATCACGCACACCGGAAGCAACACGACGAACTTCGCAGTCATGTGGGTCGCGCCCGAAAAGAAGTTTGCCGTGGTCGCTGCGACCAACTCGATGGGACCCGAGGCAGAAAAAGCCTGCGACGACGCCTGCGCGCAATTGATCGCGAAGTTTTTGGAGAAGAAATGAAAGAGCTGCTGGAACTTCTTTGCTGTCCCGAAACGGGCCAATCGCTCCAACCGGCGCCTGAAGATCTGATCACGAGGCTCAATGCTCAACGCGCTGCCGGGACCCTAAAAAACCGCGCCGGCGCATTGCCCGATCCCTTCGAAGGCGCGCTCATCACGCTGGACGGCTCGCGCATTTATCCGATCCGGAATGGGATTCCGGTTTTGCTGATTAGCGAGATTCTTTGAAGTCGCAGGAAAGACGCGGGCATTCCAATTTGGCGCGCGCATCGCAGAAGTCCGGAATAGCGGAGGATCGGGAGGAATACCTTATCGCTGCTGCCGCGCCTTCAGCAGGCGCGAGTGTCTTTGGATGCGGCTCTTCTTCCTGGCGACTTTAGTGTCTCCCAGGGCAAGCGCCATGAACTCGCTTTGCGCGTCGCGCTTCGACTCGCTTTCTGCCCGAAGTGCCGGGATATAGGTGCCGTCGGATCGCAAGAGCCAGGCTTTCGTATTGTCGGCGAGTTGCGCGGCGAGGATTTCGTTCACCACCCTTTCACGCAACGCCGGATCGACTACGGGGAACACGACTTCGACCCGACGGAACAAGTTTCGCGACATCCAGTCTGCGCTGCCAAGGAACACCTCTGGCTTCCCTGCGTTCTCGAAGTAGAAAATGCGCGCGTGCTCGAGGAATCGGCCAACGATGCTGCGCACGGTAATGTTCTCGCTCACGCCCGGAATGCCCGGACGCAGGCAACACACGCCCCGCACGATGAGCTCGATGCGAACTCCCGCCTGCGATGCCTGGTAGAGTGCCTTGATGATCTCCGGATCGCTCAGCGAGTTCATCTTCGCAATAATCCGGGCAGGACGCTTTTTCTGCGCGTTTTCCGTTTCGCGCGCGATCAGCGCCAGCATGCGCGGCAAAAGCTGCCACGGAGAAATGAGAAGCTTCCGCGGTGTCTGGAATCGGCAAATACCGGTCAGCAAGTTGAAGAGATTCGTGGCGTCCTCCGCGATGTCCTCGTCAGCGGTCAGGAGGCTGAGGTCGGTATAAACACGCGCGGTGGTGGGGTTGTAGTTCCCCGTCGCGAGATGGAGGTAGCGGCGCAAACGATCCTCATCCTTCCGCACCACGAGCGTCAGCTTGCCGTGAATCTTTTTCCCCACGAGCCCGTAGACCACGTGCACTCCAGCGGCCTCGAGCTGCTTCGCCCATGCGATGTTATTCGCCTCATCGAATCGCGCCTTCAACTCCGTAACCGCGGTCACCTGCTTGCCATTCTCCACGGCCTGCATCAGCGCGCCGATCACGCGAGGATCGCCGCCCGTGCGGTAGAGCGTTTGCTTGATCGCGAGGACGTTCGGATCCCGCGCCGCCTGCTCGAGGAAATCCACGACGGTGTTGAAGCTGTCATACGGATGGTGCAGCAGCACATCGCGTCGGCGAATGATCGGAAAGAGCATCGCGCGATCGCGCACCGGGGCAGCGATGGGCGCGATGAAAGGCGGATCGCGCAGCTCTGGGCTGTGGTCGCCTTCGTAGATCGCCATCAACCGCGTTGCGTTGATCGGACCGTCGACCACATAGAGGTCGTCTTCCGTCAGGTTGAGATTGTCGAGGAGCTGCTGCACGACGTTTTGCGGGCAATCCGCATCGATTTCGAGCCGCACCGCCTCGCCCTTGCGCCGATTGCGCAGTTCCTCTTCCACCGCTTTGAGGAGGTTCTCCGTGTCGTCTTCATCGACGTAAAGCTCGCTGTTGCGAGTCACGCGAAACTTCCAATGCCCGAGAATCTTTGTGCCTGGGAAAAGATCCGCAAGGTAATGACCCACCAGGGTGCCCAGGAACATGAAGTCGAGCGCGCTATCCTCACGCGGGAGCTGCACGAGGCGCGGCAGGATGCGTGGCACCTGCACTACGGCCAGGCGCGATGTGGTGACGCCTTCTTCCTCAAACTCGAGGTTGACCACAATGTTCAGCGTCTTGTTCTGAATGTGCGGAAAAGGGTGCGAGGGATCGACCGCGAGCGGCGTGAGCACCGGCCGCGCTTTCTGAAAGTAATAACGCTCCACCCAGCGCAGATCCGCGGAGCCGAGTTCGGACATTTCCAGGAAACGAATCCCCGCGGTTCCTAATGCCGGACGCAGATCTGTCCGCCAGAACCGGTATTGCTCCTCCACCATCGCGCGGACGCGCTTGTTCAAGGCGCGCACGCTTTCAGTGGCGGTCCGGCCATCGAGGCTGCGTTCGACGATATCGCTCTCGATCTGCTGCTTGAGCCCGGCGACGCGGACTTCGAAGAATTCGTCGAGATTCGAGCTTACGATACAGAAGAACTTCACCCGCTCCAGCAGGGGGGTCGCTGGGTTCATCGCCTCGGAAAGGACGCGCTGGTTGAATTCCAGCCAGCTTAGTTCGCGATTGAGAAAATGTTCGTTGCTAAATGTGCTGATCATTCAATCGCCCACTTAAAACATTATCCAACACAAGCTTCCGCGGCGACGGCGAGCGGGACCTTGTCCGTAATCACGTTCGTGCCGCGCGGCGAACAAGTTACGATTGCCTGACGATTCGCCACAATTGGTCAGGATTCACGAAGAGTCGGATCTTGAGAACTCGAAAAGCCCTGCCAGCCGCTTGATTGCCGGACAAGGATCGGAAGAAAGAGGGCGTGAAAACCGAACGCCGGAAAAGCCAGTCATCCTGATGGAGCTTCAAGCGACTGAAGGACCCCGAGCCACC
>CBHXZU010000285.1:0-7454 GCA_966125105.1 uncultured Prosthecobacter sp. | reverse complement strand
CAGCTTCGCATACGGCACCTCCTGCACGGATTGCTTCGCATCGATCGCCATCACCGCCGCCGTCGCCGCGCTCTGCCCGAGGATCATGAAGACCGGCTCCATGCGGATGCTCCCGTACGCCATGTGCGAACTCGAGGCGCACACCGGCACGAGCAGGTTCTCGATTTCCCCACGCTTCGGCACGAGCGAGCCGTAGGCAATCTCATACGGCGCGGGAAGGTGCGTGCCGATGTCCCCCTCGTTTTGCACGAAACCCTCGGGCGTGATGTAGCGCTGCACGTTGTGGGAATCGATCGTGTAGCTGCCCATGCCGATCGAGTCGGGCGTCGGCTTCTTCTTCAGGAGCTCATTTTCCGTCATCACATAGCTGCCGATCATGCGGCGCGCCTCGCGGATGTAGAGCTGGTGCGACCAGTTGCCGTTGTCCGTAAATTCGTCCTTCGGCAGCCCCCACTTCTTCATTTCCTCCTGCGCGTCCTTCGGCACACGAGGGTCAGTGGCGATGAAATAGAGCAGTCCTTTCTGATATGTCTCGTGCTCCTTGATGATCTCCCGGCGACGCTCATAGCTGGCCTCGGGATAATCCCAGTTCATCCCGATGTTATCGAAGCTGAACGGCCCGTGGTTATTCGTGTCCGTCTTGTGGTTCGGGATCGGGTCGAACTTCTCGAACGTTTCTTTCCACCCCGCCTCGTAAGTGCGGATGAGCAGTTCGTACTGCTTCGGATCGTAGCTCTCCGGCTTCCCAAACGGGACGCGGTTGTCCGGTTGATTTGTGAGGCACATGCGGAAGCAATAGGCCTGCACGCGCTTGTCGCCTTCTCCATACTTGCCCGGCGGCTCGGCGCCCACACGAGGGAGCACACCGCTCTTCGGATCTCCGGGCACGACATAAGGGCTGATCCCTTTCTTCAACACGCCGAAGTGATGACGGTGATGGAGCACGCCAACCTGCACGCCATTCCACTTCTCATCGTAAACGCTGTTGGCCTCGCGCCCGACGTGATACGACACGCCCGCAGCAGCCATCAGATCGCCTTCGTAGGTGGCATCGACGAACATTTTCCCCGCGTAGGTCTTCCCGCTCAGCGTGGTGATCGAAGTGATCCGCTGACCGTCCTTCTTCACACCCTTGGCCCGGTCGAGCCATTCATCGCGATCCACCTTGAGCGCAAACTCCTTCACGTAGCTCTCGAACGCCTTCTCCGCGGCACTGGGCTCGAAGATCCACATCGTGCGGTTTTCACCGTCCACCGCAGGAGTGCCCTGCCCCTTCCCGCCGTATTCCTCCTTCTTCTGCCACTTCCACGCCTCGGGCGAATTATAGTGCAGCCAGATGCGGTGATAGAAATCGCGCGATAAACCGCCGATCACCGCTTTGTTGCCGGTGTCCGTGAAACCCAGACCGCCGCTCGAGAGACCTCCCAGATGTTTGTCCGGGCTTACGACGACGACAGATTTCCCCATCTTCTTCGCCTGCACGGCGGCGATCACCGCGGCGGACGTGCCGCCGTACACGACGACGTCGTAATCAGCCGCGCGCGAAATGGGCCCAGAGAGGATGACGGAAGACGCAACAAGGGAGCAGACGGAGAGACGCATGGGCGAACGCTAGAGCAGGCTTTGTCGCCGCGTCCAGTCGCGCCCGATACGGACTGCATCGTTCGCGCGATGCGTTGCCGGAATATCCCCTAGACAAGGATCGCCGATAGCCGCGCGACACGGTCCGCCAGCTTGTCGAAATGCGTGCCCTTCCAGAAAACCTTCCCGCACGAATCGCACCGGTAGAAATCATTGTAATGCCGCAACGTAAGCGGCTCGCCGGCCAGCAGGGCACGCACCTCTTCCTTTGGCACGGGATGGAGCAATCCATTGCATTCCAGGCAACGCGAGAATGAGCTCGGAGCGCCGGATTGCGCGCGTAAATTGAAGCGTTTTGTGACTTCCCGCGTTTGCTCTTCGGGATCCGACGATCGCGGGCAATAACCGTGACGCACGATGGAGTGCATCAGCAACGGACGGTCCCTGGTCAGCAGCGCCCGGCCCTCTGCGACCATGATTTCAAGGAGGCGTCCGTCATCTGCATCCCGCTCGTAGACGGTGTCGAATCCGAGCAACCGGAGATTTCGCGCAAGCTTCCCCAAGTGCCCATCGACCACGAAACGCGATTGATAGTGCGATTGCAGCCGCGGAGCCCAGGAATGCACGCGTTCCCCTACCACCGCCGGGTACACGTCGACCTCCGCAGGCCCCTCCAGGAGCCAGGCAAAGTCGACCGCGCCGGGCGATGGATCATCCGCCCGTCGGATCATCACCAGGTCCACCTCGGTGTGCGGAACACCGCAGGCTTCAATCACGTCTTTAACCGACGACTTCTCACGCAGATCCCGCGAAACAGCGACCGGCGATGTTGACGCGGACGACGCCGCCTCATCTTTTGGGCGGTGATCGGAATGAAGAAAATGCGCGAGGTCCCCGTGAAAGCGCAGGTTGACGGAAATCATGACGGACAGTCGAAGGGTACGGACGACACCCTCCTAAATCGCAAAGACCGCGCCAATGCGCTTACTTGCAGCGCAAATAACCGCGCAGAATCAGCGCGCCGTCATAAAAATCACTGCTGTTTCACCGCTCTGACGCGAATGAAGCGCGGCATTGCGCCGACTGGCAACGAATCGCGATAGATCACGTCTTCCGTGCCATTTCCCAGGTTTGTGGCGCTCACCAGGATTCCGGTTTGCGTCCACCCTCCGGCGTTGGAGAGGTCCGCATTTGTTTCGATGATATAGTTCACATCCAAGGCGTTTCGGGCGCGACGGAAGGCAATCGTCAGGTAATCCGTTCCGCCCACGTTCATGCGTCCGCCGGTCGCCAGTTCCGGCGGGCGGTCCCAGGTCTTTGGCAAACGCCCGAAGACGAATTCCCCGAAGTTATTCAGTCCGTCGCCATCGGGATCGGCATTGAGCGCGCCGACCGTGGAAACTTCCGCTTGGGTAAAGTTATCCCATCGCCAGCCTTCAAACACGCGTGAGGGCTCTCCGTCTTGCGCATTTGGAGATCCATTTTGCACGCTGCTCAGCGCCCAAGTCGTGGGCGCTTCGTACTGATCGTAAGCGGGATTCACGGCACGGGTGACGAAGGTGCGATATTGCCCCGTCGGGACGGGGAACCAGTCGTCATCGTATGCAAACTCCAGCACCTCTTCTCCTGCGGCATCGAGAATGCGAAGCGTCTCGCCTCCATTATCGAGCGTGCCCTCGAACTCGCCGGCGATCTTGAACCCGGTGCCATATCGCGTTTCGAACGCCGTCTGGCTAGCAACCACCACGCAGCGCTCCGACGGATTAAGCGTGAAGCCGGCGGGAAATGTAAACGTCACGCCTTTGTCGAAGTAGGCATTGGCAAGGTTCAGCACCGTTGGTCCGGCGTTCACGAGTTCGATGAACTCGAAGTCGTTCGCAACCAAGCCTGGCACCACTGAAAGTTCGCCCGCCGTCGCCGGTGCGGGGCGGAAGTTCAGTTCCGTGATCCGCAGATACGTCTGCGACTGCGTCGGATTCGCGCTCCACGTGGTGCTGGCCACGACAACGTTGTTACGATTGCGGAACTCGAGCCCGCCGCCGCGCGCGGAGAGTCGGCCGTTATAGGGGCCGACCACGTAGCAGAACTCGCTCGCTTTGGGCGAGGTCGACCGCAACCGGAACTGCGCCGGATTGCGGGCCACGAAAAGGCGGCCAATGTTTTCAGCGCCCGTCGTAAACGGTGGAATCACCGTGCCGCCGCGGAACACATAATCTGCGCTGTCCACGGTCACGCCGCCAGTGCCGGTCACCCTCCAACCGGAGACGTCGAGGTATTCCGACATGTTGTTGCGAATGACGAAATACTCCTGCTCGCCATTGCCTGACGTTGGTTTGAAGTCGACCGTTTCAAAGACCACCTGCCCCGCTGCGGGCGTGTTTTGTGCCGCGGGCACCGGATCGCTGCCGCTGCCGGGGTTTTGTCCGTCGAGATTGTAGAGATAGCGGCGCCGGCCGGTGAGCCACGCGAATGTGGTGTTGCTGCCAAGGTTGCCGCCGGTCACGTAGCCGGGATAATTCCACGGAGCGGCCTGAACGGACGTGAACGGATTCACCAGGCGCGACGCCTGCGCCCGCATCGTATGATCCACGGCCCGGGAATCCGTGTATGAGATCGTGCTGCCGCTCCCGTGCACCCAGAATCCCCATTTTTCGAAGTCCAGTTGCGCGTCCGACTTTGCTCCAACTGGCAATCCTTGCGGATCCATTTGATTTTGACGCGAGGCAAACTGCGTCTCGAACCAGTTCTGCGGCGTGGCGATTGAACCGAGGTACTGGTCCATCAACGTGCGCATGCGGCGAACCACCATCTTGTTCATCTCGGGCGCGTCGTAGACGACCTGCTTGAGCCGGTTGGTCGCGCCGTTGCGGATGGTTCGCTGACTATCCATCTCATCGTTGAAGTAGGACTGCGCGCTGACCCACGTGTGCCCAATACTCAGATCCTGGTCCCACGGCACGAAGGACCACGCGCCGGTGCCTGTCGTATTCCGGTAGAGATAGTAATTCTTGTGCCCCCAGTCGGAGCTGACGAGCAGGCCATGCACCGCGATCGCGTTCACGATCGCGCCGATGTCGACGTTGTCGTAGGAATAGGTGCGGCGCGTCGCGAGCGCCTGCGCCGTGTCCAGTCCGTTCAGCAGCGCCTGGTAGTCGGACTTCGTCGAATCGATATCCTCGCGAGTCTTCTGCTCCGCAGAACCCACCGCCGACATGTTGTCGTAAATCTTATACAGCGCGTCGGCCGGGCTGAGGCCGTAGCGCTGAAGCATGTCCTCGTTCCCGTCCTCGACGATGTCGTAGATTCCCCAAAAGTGATTCGCGACGACCGTGGAGTTCGTATCCGTGATTTGATGCACGCGAACGGTTTCTGTCCAATGCGACATGAACTGCCCCGACTCCGACCAAAACTTCCACGCGGTCGGCGTGCGCATCTTCGTTTTGTCCGCGTAGTTCGTGAGCAAATTGAACGAGCGGACCTTCGGATTGGTGTCGCTCCACTCCATGCGATTGTCCTTCGTGAAGTTAAAGTTGAAGCTCTTCTTGCTGGTCGGAAATCCGGCCGACGACTGTCCGTGCCGCTCCACGTAAACATTGTCGTAAAAGCGTCCGCGATAGACCACCGAGCAGGTCGCGTTACTTCCATTGATTACCGTCGTCGCGTCCGCGGACTTGATGAACCAATACAGGACCGGGAGCTGAGTGTATTGCAGGACTGGCGAGGCTGACGCGATGGTGCCGTAGTATTGCGCGATGTCTTTGCTCGCGACGCCGCTTGGGGGCGGATTCGCCGGAGGCGAATTGAGATTGTTTGTTAGGAAATCGGGATATGGCGGCGCGTAAGAATAGGTTGGCGTGGGACCGTTGTCCCGCGCCTCCACGCGCCAGCGGATCATCTCGCCAGCAGATAGCGATGTCGTCGGCACCAGGGCGCTGTAGATGCCGTCACCGGCGGTGACGTCTCCGCTCGTCGCGGATTGCCCGTCGTCCAACATCGTGATGAACGTTTCATTCCCCCACATCCGCCGCCACTTGAGCGTGACCGGCGCAGTGGTGGCGAGTGGCCTGAGCGTCGAGCGCACCTTTGCGGTCACGACGATCGGCAAACTCCCGGCTCCTCCTGCCGGGAGCACGGATGGATTCTGCGTCACATCCGCGATGTCCGGACCAATCCCATTGGTCGTGCCCGAGTTCGCCGCGCCCATCGTCGCCGTCGCGAAATACCCGAACGAGTACCCGGACGGGACATCCACCTCGAGGGTCGGGCGCAGGCACGCGTTATCGGGTTCGCCGCCAGTCCCATCGCTGTTCATCAACTGAAAGGCGAGGACGTTGGTGCCTGCTACGATTGCGCCAGGTGCATTGGTGGAATTGGTCACCGTCACGACCGTCGTCACTCCCGTATCCGTCTTGTTGCCGGTGGCCGCAGCGTCCCAAAGCAAGGGCGTGGGACTGTTTGCCGAGGAAATTTGGACGCCGTTCAAATAGCAAACGAACCCATCGTCGTGCCGCACCTTCAGCCGCACCGCCGAGACGCTCGTTCCATTCGGAACCTGGAAAGGAAATCGAACAAATGCAGACTTGTTCGCGCCTGCCATCGCCGCGGAGATGTCGGTGGCAATCAGGGGGACGGTGTTGCCATTCACCACGATATCGTTCGCTGGCGACGGGAAGCCATAGCCGATGCCCGATGCGGCCGACGTCCAGGTCGAGTCGTCGAATGCGATCGCATTCCATCCGGCCGGAATGTCGGTCGATTGCGTGGGTACCTTGTATTTGCCGCTCACGCCCTCCGGCATCACCGTCACCGCGGAAGTGACGATCGTCGTGCCGTAAGTGTAGTTCGACGGTTGCGGCGGATATTGGAAGTTCGCGAACTGCGGTCCGATCTCGTGCTCCACGGTCACGCCATCCGGGCGAACCAATGCGAGATGCTCGCCGCCGTTGTTCAGTTTAAAGTTCGTGTGCAGCCGCGGCGCAGTCGGAGTGCCGACGTTCGCCTTGCGATTCTTTCCCGAGCACCAGATGACCAAACGCGAGTTTGTCGTGCCGCTTGCAGTAAGCGTCACGTTCGGGCTCGTGACTGGGAATTGCCACTTGCGCAAATCCGCGCCGGTTCGAGCCGCATCGGTGCCGGCCTCGTCGGTGAGATACCAGCCATTGAGACTGACGCTGGCAGTGCCCAAGTTTTGCAACTCGATCCAGTCTTCGTGCGCCCCATCCTCATCGACAAAGGCACTGCTGACGTTATCAGCCATGAACTCACTGATGATGACTTGGGCGCGGCAGACTGGCACGAGCGCCAGAAAGGCGAGAATGAGCGTTCTAAGGGATTTCAAGGGAGTGCGACAAGTGACGCAGTGTTGGCCGTTTGTCTACGAGAAGACACACAAGCGCCCCATAATTGACACGCAACCAACAAAGCGAAAACAACACCGCAAAGCGCAAACATTGTGGCGTGGCTTGCCAAAGCTGCGGAGTTGCGTGGCATTCACAGACGAGGTCGAATTTGCTCGATGCCCGCTTTTTCGTCCGGCCCCGATTCAGATCGGCACGGTAAAAGGCAGCTTTGGCAAGCCACGCCACAAAATATGCCGCTTCGCGACGCTCAGGTGGATTGCGCGTATAGCACTGAAACGAGGTAACGGAGTTCCTCGTCGATATCGCTCTCTGCGGGCACGGTCTGCGCGATTTCGTGTTTCACCCATTCCCGAAAGCGGGCGCGCAGGCGATGCACGGCAACTTTCACCGTGCCTTCGTTCATGCGCAGACGCGTCGCTGCGGAAGCGAGGTCGAATGCCTCACCACCCGCGACGAGCGCCGGCCGGAGCACTTCGAATTGATCGCGCTTGCCGCCCAACTCCGCGTCTTTCT
>CBHXZU010000284.1:0-7475 GCA_966125105.1 uncultured Prosthecobacter sp. | reverse complement strand
TCGATCCGGGGTCCGGCCGGCGCGGCGCGGTGGAGCGTGTATTGTCGGGCCATTTGCGCGGGCAAGATGCGAATGGCTGAGGGCGGACGCAAGCGTTGCGCAACGTTTTGGCTCGCCCCGACGCGCGGCGTACGCTTAAAGCATACCACAGGTGGAAATCGATCCAGCCGAGGGATTACTCAGGATCGAATCCGGCATGCATACCTCTGACGATGGACAAGCTACGGATATGGCAGGGGCACTCCTACCCACTGGGTGCCATCTACGATGGGAGTGGGACTAACTTTGCGCTCTTCAGCGAGCACGCGACGACAGTCGAATTGTGCCTGTTTGATTCGGATGATCCGGCCCGCGAAATCGCGCGAGTCCCCTTCCGCGAGCACACGGACAACGTCTGGCACGCATACCTGCCCGACATCAAGCCGGGTCAACTCTACGCCTACCGGATCGATGGGCCGTATGATCCGGAAAAGGGACATCGCTTCAATCCACGGAAGCTCCTGATCGACCCCTACGCCAAGGCAATCACGGGCGGTTTTCCGAGCGACCAGCAGATCTTCGGCTACACCATGGGCGGCGAGCGGGAAGACCTGGAGATCGATACCTCCGACAGCACCGATCGAATGCCGCGTTGTGTCGTGGTGGATGATTCGTTCGACTGGAATGGCGACACCCTGATCCAGCGACCATTTCCGGAAGCGATCATTTACGAGGTGCATGTGAAGGGCTTCTCGAAGCTCTGGAACGAACTGCCCGAGAATATCCGCGGCACCTACGCGGGCATCGGTTCTCCGCAAGCAGTCGAGTATTTCAAGAAGCTTGGCGTTAACACGATCGAGTTGCTGCCGATCCACCATTTCGTCGACGACAGCTTCCTGGCGGCGAAAGGGCTGACCAATTACTGGGGCTACAGTTCCATCGGCTACTTCGCTCCGGAGGCCCGGTATTCTTCATCCGGCACGAAAGGCCAGCAGGTGGCGGAGTTTAAGCAGATGGTGAAGAACCTCCACGCCGCGGGGCTCGAGGTGATTCTCGATGTGGTTTACAATCACACCGCCGAGGGCAACCACATGGGGCCGACGCTCTGTTTCAAGGGCATCGACAACGCCAGCTACTACCGGCTCGTTTCCGATAATCCGCGGTTTTACATGGATTACACCGGCACCGGGAACACACTGAACATGCGGAATCCGCGCGTGCTTCAACTGGTGATGGATTCACTCCGCTACTTCGTGACCGAGTGCCATGTCGATGGCTTCCGATTTGACCTCGCGTCCGCGCTGGCACGCGAGCTCCACGCGGTGGATAAGCTCAGCGGCTTTTTCGACATTATTCACCAGGATCCGATCCTTCAGCGCGTGAAATTGATCGCGGAGCCATGGGACGTGGGTGACGGCGGCTACCAGGTCGGCAATTTCCCCGTCGGCTGGGCGGAATGGAATGGCAAATACCGCGACTGCCTGCGGAGCTATTGGAAAGGCGACGATTCACGCGTGGGTGAACTGGCCTGCCGGCTCGCGGGCTCGAGCGACCTTTACCAGAGTGACGGTCGCCGGCCTTACGCGAGCATCAACTTCGTCGTGGCGCACGACGGGTTCACGCTGAACGATCTCGTCAGCTACAACGACAAGCACAACGACGCGAACGGCGAGGGCAACCGCGACGGGGATAACAACAACCACTCGTGGAATCACGGCGCCGAAGGTCCGACGGACGACCCGCAGATCAACGCCTTGCGCCGCCGCCAACTCCGCAACTTTATGGCGACGCTGTTGCTGAGCCAGGGCGTCCCGATGATCTGCGGCGGGGACGAGTATGGCCGCACCCAAAAGGGCAATAACAACGCCTACTGCCAGGATAACGAGATCAGCTGGTTCTCATGGGAACGCTCGGAGCAGCAGCAGCAACTCACGCGTTTCGTCAGCGAACTCACGCGGCTCCGGGCAGAACACCCAATTTTCCGGCGGCCGAAGTTTTTCCAGGGACGTCCGTTGCGGGGCACGTCCGTGAAGGACATCCTGTGGCTGAATCCCGGTGGCAAGGAGATGACTGACGAGGAGTGGGGCGTGCACTTCGTGAAAACGATCGGGCTCCTGCTGAATGGCGAAATGACCGACGTCCGCGACTGGCAAGGCCAGCCAATTCGCGACGACACCTTTCTGCTCCTGCTCAACGCCTCGCCAAAGCCGATTCACTTCACCATGCCGGCGGATCCCGCCATCACGTGGCAGACGGTCCTGGACACGAAGGAAGAAAGCGGCTTCCCGAAGCGCCGCCGCACATTAAAGCCGGGGCAACGCTACAACATGGCCGAGCGTTCACTGGCTCTATTGCGGCGCGTGGGGTAATATGATCTCTCGCCGTCGGCGGCAGGGATGCGATACCGAAGGCATCGAGGTACAACGCAGGAAGAGCCTATTTTATCGACCGGAGGCTCTTACAAGCCGTAGCGCCCGCGCCTGGCGCGCACTTCCATGCGCCCGGATTGCCATCCTGGGAACGGGCGGTGCTTGCCCCGATCATTTCCCGCAGGCTTACTGGCGCGGAGATGGAAGAAGTCCGCCAATTACAAGACACGCAAAATCAGCGGGACCGGCGCGGCATCGCGATCGACCGCGTGGGCGTGCGTCAGTTGCGTTACCCGATGCAGGTCCTGGACAAGGCGCGGAGCCGTCAGCACACGATTGCGACGGTTTCCCTGACTGTGGATCTGCCACATCACTTCAAGGGCACGCACATGAGCCGGTTCGTGGAGGTGTTGAATCAATTTGGCCCCGAGCTGCACGTGGAGAACGTCCCGAAACTGCTCAAGGGATTGACCCAACGCCTGAACTCCGAGGTGGCGCACGCGATCATCGATTTCCCCTTCTTTCTCGAGAAACACGCGCCGGTTTCCGGCGCGATGGGGATGATGGATTACCAGGCGCAGTTCGATGCCACGATGATCAAAGGCAAGGTGGACATCGTGGTAACGGTCACCGTTCCGGTGACGACCCTGTGCCCGTGCAGCAAAGCGATTTCGGCTCGGGGAGCTCACAACCAACGCGGCGAGGTGAAGCTTTCGGTCCGATGCAAGAAGCCGCTTTGGATCGAGGACATGATCTCGCTGATCGAAAGCAGCGCCAGCAGTGAGCTCTACAGCCTGCTCAAACGACCTGATGAAAAGGCGGTTACCGAACGCGCCTATGACAACCCGGTTTTCGTCGAGGACCTCGTCCGCAATATCGCGGCCCGCTGCAACAAGGAGGCAAACATCCGCTGGTACAAGGTGGAGGCAGAAAACTTTGAGAGCATTCACAACCATAACGCGTACGCGCTGATCGAACGAAAGAAGCGATGAGCCTCGGCGCGGAGTTTGCTCAACTTTTCGTTGAACTTCGCGCCAACCTCCACGTCTTATTCCCATGCTCCAACGGATCTTCGTCATGCTCATCGTCGGATTTTGGCTGGCGATGACGGGGCTTCTGGTGGTCCGCGAAGTTTTCCCTGAGGCCACGCGGCTCAATGCAGTTCCGGTAAACTACGTCGGTGGGTTGATCTTCCAGCACGGGCAGTCTTCCGACCTGCAGATCTACGACGCGGGAAGAGAGGTCGGCTACATGCACATGCAACCCCGGCCAGACCTAGAGACAAAGGGCGGGCGCCTGCTCGAGTATCACGGCATGATCACGCTGAATCCGCTCGGGATGGCGAGGCAGCGGCTATCGTGGTCCGGCAAGTTCGTTCTGGATACAAAGCACGAGCTCAAGAGCTTGTATGTCTCCATCTCGACGCAAGAGCCGGTTCACCAGCTTGAAACGGACATCGATGCGCAGGCGAAGACGGCGAAGTTCACGATCCATGCGAATGGGCAGAAGATCGATGAAAGCACGATCACGCTCGATATGCCTGGGCTGATGAAGCTGCTGGGACGCATCGGCATTGAACCCGCGGCACTGCAACCGCTCCTGGCTTCACCGTCCTCGGCTCCCGCGCCGGAAATCACGGCTTACCAATCCTCGACGCGCCTGAATGGGGAAACCGTCCCGACCTATCAACTGAACATCAAGGTGACGGGCCAGACCTTTCTCGAAGCGCACGTGAGCCAACTTGGACAGATCCTGCGTTTGGATCTTCCGCTGTTTGGCTACAAGATGGTGCCTTATAATATCACTCCGTAGCGCCGGCCGCGAAGAGATCAGAGGGCAGAGCTCCGAGGTCAGGTCGGAGGTCGGAGGGACCGGCTGTGGAGTGATGGCCATTCACCGCGGCTGGACGAAAAGCCTGTCATCCTCAGAACTCAAAAGGTCCGCTGCGCCTGATTCTTTGTTGAACAAGAACCGGATAGGATTGAGCGCGTAGATTGAGGCGTGAAAATCTTAGGCCGAAAAGCCAGTCATCCTGACCGAGTTTAACGAGGAGAAGGACCCCGAGCCACCCGCGGAAGATTTGTGGCCGGGAATGGATCTTTGAAAACCGCCCAATGGGTTTGAGGTTCTCTAGCATGAGGCACGAGGAAGAACCCCGTGCCAATTACGACCTCGTCGCCGGCGAATCAGCTAAGGTGAATGGCCCGGGGTCCTTCAGTCGCTTGAAGCTCCATCAGGATGACAGGCTTTTCCAACCTGCTTTCGCGTCGCTCTCAGAGTCCGGCCGACTCTGCCACTTTAACTCAGCTCGCGGTCAATGCGGCGCGTTCGTCGCCGGCGGCGGTTTTCTCCAGGAAGTAATCGTATCCTCCGGGATATGGGCGCACCTGGCCTGCGGTGACGTGCAACACTTTGGTCGCGAGTTTCCGGATGAAGTGCACGTCGTGCGAAATGAAGACGAGCGTTCCCTCGTAGTGCTCCAGCGCCAGGATCAGTGACTCGACCGTGTGGATGTCGAGATGCGTCGTGGGCTCGTCCATCAGGAGGAGGTTCGGCGGATCGACGAGGAACTTGATCAGGTTCAAGCGCGTCTTCTCACCGCCGCTGAGCACTTCCGTCTTCTTGTAGATCTCCTCCTTGCGGAAAAGGAATGAGCCAAGGATGCCGCGCGCTTCGTTCTCCTGCAGCGTTCCATTCGCCGCATCCATGATCTCCTGGAGGACGTTTTTGTTGGGATCGAGCGTGGCGGAGCGGTGCTGGCTGAAGTAGCCGATCTTCGCATTCAGGCCGAGGCGTCGTTCGCCTTTCTGGAAATCGAGCACGCCTGCCATGATCTTCAACAGCGTCGATTTGCCGGCACCGTTCGGACCGACGAGCACCGTGCGCTCGCCTCGTTCGACCTCGAGATTCAGCCCGCGGTAAACGTGATGCTCGCCATAGGCCATGTGGATATTCTCCAGGCCGATCACGCGCTGACCGCTGCGCGGGGGTTGCGGGATCTGAAAGCGGAAGGGCTTCTTCGGCGGAACCGGCTTCTCGATCAGTTCCATCCGTTCGATTTGCTTCAGCTTGCTCATCGCCTGCGACGCCTTCGAAGCGACCTGGCGGAAGCGGTCGTAAAACTCGCGCAATGCAGCGATCTCTTTCTGCTGATTCTTATAGGCGGCCGCCTGCTGCTCGTACTTGGCTTCCCGCTGCTCGAGGTAAGCCGTGTAGTTCCCCGTGTATGGGACCAGCTTCTTCTCATCGATGTCGTAAATGCGCTCGATGATTTCATCCATGAACTCGCGATCGTGGGAAATGAGCAGGACTGCGCCGGAATACGTCTTGAGGTAATTCTGCAGCCACAGGAGCGAGAGCAGGTCGAGGTGGTTTGTCGGCTCGTCGAGCATCAGCAGATCCGGCTCCATCACGAGCAAGCGCGCGAGGTGGGCGCGCATGATCCAGCCACCGCTCATCTCCTTGGCAGGTCGATCGAAATCGGTCTCTTTGTAGCCCAGACCATTGAGGATTTTCTTCGCCTTGGCCTCCACCTGAGGATTTCCCAGCGCTTCGTGCTTCGCGTGCGCTTCAAGATACTCCGGCGAGTCCACGATTCCTTGCTGCTCGAGTTCGTGCAGACGCTTTTCCAGACGCGGCAACTCCCCTGCCCTGCCCGTCGCCACATCGAGGACGGTCTCATTGCCCACCGCTTCACCCTCCTGCGGCAGGTAGCCGATCATCGTCCACTCATCGCGCTCGACGGCACCGGCGTCCGGTTCCTCCGTCTTGAGGATGATGGAAAACAGGGTCGACTTCCCTGCCCCGTTCGGACCGACAAGCGCCACGCGCTCGCCGTAATTCACCTGCATTGCCGCCTCTTCAAACAACGTGCGGCCGCCATGGCTCTTCTTCAGGTTTCGGATCGTAAGCATTGAAAGTGTGATGTTTGTCAGCCCTGCCCTTGCCGCGAAGGCGCCGGTTTCTCGCGCAACACCGGATCGAATTGCCGGTTTGCTCGGCCAACTTGAGCCGCGCAATGGAGCCGAGGAACGCCTATTCGTCGAGGGGAACGTGAAACGCGAGGTCGCAGTCAATCATTAGGCCGATCAATGTCGCTGTAAAATCTATCAATTTCTCCGGGCGGCAGACATTCGGCAGCCTTCCGGGCATGACTGCACACTCGACCAATCACGGCTCTCAAGAGTGGAAGGATAGCGCGCTCGGCCGACGCGCTTCGATCTCAGCAGTTGCCCTGCGATGGATCGCCAGAGTGTGGGCAGTCGCCAGCACGCTCCTCCTGAGCGCGTTTGCCTTCGGCGGGGGCGAACATCTGCGCTTCAACACCACGGAAGCGATAGCCTTTCTGTTTTTCCCTGTCGGTATCGTCCTCGGCTTTGCCATCGCATGGTGGCGCGAATTGACCGGCGGAATCGTGACGGTGGGATGCTACGTCATCTTCTCCTTTTATCTGCTGGCTTGGGACGGACGCTGGCCAAACGCCTACTTCCTCCTGTTCTCCGCACCTGGGTTCCTCCACATCGCGAGCGCAGTTCTTGCGCGGCGCCTCACGTCGCGCCGGTTGACGAGCGTCGCTTGAGTCACGATGGCACCACGCCGCCGATCGCGGCCGCGGCATAAACTCGCCAACCGGGCGCAGGCTCATGTGCCCCTCCATCTTAACAGGCGCCTGGAGCTCATTTCCATGACGCCAGCGTTCATCCGAGCTTCCCTCGCAGGCAGCCTGCCCGAGGCTGAACGGCTTGTAGGTTTATCCAATCCGAGCTGGTGGCCTGGAAAGCGAACTGAGGCGTTGGAATCTCCAACGCCTCAGCGGTCAACCGATCCGTGACTTTCTATTCCGCCTCAAGCGGGAGGAGATAGTTATCGAGCATGAAATGCCCGATATCCTTGCCATGGCGCCCTCCGGCATCCTGGTCGAAACGGAAGTGAATCCCGCCGTAGACGCGGGCGTCATCGACGTCATCGCAGATGTCGCGGAAGGATGTGTAGTTTAGCGTCACTCCAAGAGTGGCGCTCGTCAGCGTGATTTCATGCCCGTGATTTCCGAAGATGCGGTCGAGCACCGTGGCCGCGGCGGTCGAAAGCGTCGCATGCGCGGAAGGATAGCTCGGGAACGTCGGCGTC
>CBHXZU010000283.1:0-7508 GCA_966125105.1 uncultured Prosthecobacter sp. | reverse complement strand
CACTCGCGGATCGGATAGGTCCGGCGCATCGCTTTGCCCCAGCACGAGCGAACGCACCGTGTCACCCGGCTGAAGGATATTCCGCCAACGGTTCTTGTAAGACTTCCCATCACCGCCGTTAGCCGGGTTCCAGGGATCGTTACTCTGCTCCTTTACCTGCCCATTCGAGGTAACCATCCAGGCAAGCCGGCGTTCGAAGGAAAATGCCCATTCACGGCGGGACTTCGCCCTGGGCTTTACGAAGTTCTGATCCATCAGGTCCGCGTCCTTCACGAATCCACCCGGGTCTTCCCACAAAGCGCCACCGCGGTCGCCGATTATCGGCACTCGAGACGCCTCTTTAAGGGTCAGGCCCCGCGGCAATATCCAATCGTTGCCCGCCGGGAAGTTCAGCTTCACCGTCTGAACGATCTTGCCGTTGAAATTGATCTCCAACTCCGCCTTGCCGCCCGAAAATGAAAATTTCTCGTCCTCCACGGGCACTCGAACTCCGTCGATCCCGCCTCCGGCGGACTTCGATTGCGTGCGGAAGGCGTAATTGCACTTCGGATACGGTTCTGTGGGATCATCCACCGCGCCCGTGATGGGCACCGCAGCCTTGTCGACCATGGTGTGGAAAAAGCCCTCGGTTCCGCCGAAGTTGCGACCCTGCCAGGTGTTTCCCGAGGCCACCGTAATTTGATTCTTCGCCTTCGACGGGAACCCGAGCGGCGCCGGGGCGGACATGCTCGTGCTGCGGATCGTAAAGTCGCTGGGAAGCGACAGTTCATGAACCAGCCGTTCCGTCGTGCCATTCAGGCCCGATGTGGGGGCATAGCCCTGCATCGGATTGTAGGTTTCAAACAACAGGAAAGCGCGCACCAGCTTGTCGGTGACGTTGTAGTTGGCGAGTTGATCCGGATCCTGGATCAGTTGCTCGGGGCCGCTGGCTTTTCCTTTTGGCCGACCTACCCAACCGGCGTGGTAGAAGACAATCGTCGCCTCGGTGATCGTCGGGAAACGACCAAAGCCCGCCACTTTGGTTCCTTCGAATTCCGCGCGCGTCGGCACCACGAGGCCACGCGGGGCATACATGTACTTCTCTTTCTCGGCGAGCTTCTGCGCCTCGGTCAGATTGCTGTCCACAATCTGCTTAAAGCGAGTCGTGTCCTTCAAATTGACCGTGCGGATATAGTCGAAAATTTCCGTCAGCAACTGGTCACGACCACCGGGTGCCGCCATCAGCTTCTGCTCAAAGCTTCCGCCAAAGCCGGGGATCTTCCCGGAATCTTTCGCGGTGAGCTTGTGCAGGTAAGACATCAGCGCCTTGTTGCGGGGGATGTTGAAGTCGGCCGTGGGACTGTAAGGATTTTTGCGGGCGAAGATGAAGTCGCGACCGCCGATGCGGGAGCAGAAGCGAAGCAGCGCATCCGTGGGATTATTCTTCGCGACCTCGAGCGACGTGTTGAACGGCTCATCCCAGATCGGCCAGATCGTCACGCGCGGACGTCCGAACAAGTTGAGCTCCGGCGCGCGGCTGTGCGCGGTGAGGAAGAAGCGCGACTTATCCAGCAGGTCAGGCGTGATCGTGCTGCCGGGCAGTTCGAGGAATTCTTCCGCAAGACGCCGCGGTCCGTTCGCCGGCGTGAAGAGCATCTCGTCCACCGAGCCATACAAATGGAACGTCTTTCCGCTGAGCGATGGGTAGGCGGGATAATCGAGAATGTCGTTGGCCGACTTAATCGGCAACTCACGATCGAACATCGTATCGAGCCGCACCGTGCCGCCCCGCGATCCGCCCGGCAGTAACCGCGGCAACCACGCATATAGTTTCTCCGAATCGAATCCTGCCGCAACCGCCGCCGCTCCCCCGCCCTGCTGGAGCAGCTTTTTCAAAACGATATTGAGCGAGGTCGTCGCCGGGTGCCCGGGATAACGCTGAAACTCATTCTGCGCGGGCTGGCAGTTCGCGAGGCCCGGGAGTTCCACGACCCCGAGTTCATCCCCGAGCTTCTTGTGCGTGCCGCGATCGAACACCGTGTTGACGCGCGGCGTGTCCCAATAGGACCCCGCATAATCCATCGCGGCGCGCACGTTGGTGTCCTCGTCCTTGTCCGGCGGCGCGATAAAACCGCCGGCGGTATTAATGTTCACCTTGCTGCTGTCGTCATCCGCCCAGAACGCGATGCGCCCGACGATGGGATTCACCTTCGTGGGAATGCCAAACTTCCCGCCGCTCAGCGCCTGCCAGTGCGCGACGTTGCCTTCGCGCCCCGCGGCCGGTCCATTGATCGGCGTCGGCGCGGTGAGCGTGCCGTCGCGCAAAACATAAATCCACCGCACCGGCATGGGCGCCTCGTTTTCCCGGCTGTCACGTCCCGATTCCCGCAGGTGCTTCGGCAGCGCAATCTCACTGCCCTCCACCTGCCAAGGACGCTCGAAGCGCGCGGGCTCAGCGACATCGGGATCATGCAAAGCAGCGACCGAGGGATCGAAGATGGGATAACGGCGCACCGACGCTCCCGACCGCCCCAATTGCGCAGCCGGCACATCGACCGGCTCATTCAAATCCGTGAAATACGCCGGCTGATCGCGCCATCCACCCTTGCCCAGCGGCACCTCGAGCGCGGATGCGATCGCCGCCTGGTCGAACTCGGTGGGATCAAACTTCCCGATCTCCTGCCCCGAAACGATCAGGTCGTGCGACGAGTAGAGCTTGTAGAAGCCGTAGGCATTCGGGCTCGCCTCGGAACCAGAACCGTAGACGCGGATCATCCCCGGCTGCGAAGCCCAGGCGCCATTCTTCACCGTGGTCGCTTCGCGAATCTGTCCCATCACCACGCCCACGGCCGAGTCGGCGAGTTGGCGCGCGCTCACGCCTTCCGCATAGCCCCGGGAGTTTGCCAGGTCTGTGCCGACGCGGGAGTAGAAGGCGATTACCAGTCCGCTGATGAGGACGATAAATGCCACCACGATAATCAACGCGGCTCCGGATTGTTCTCTAGGGCGGAAGGGCATGCAGGTTAATTCTCCTGGCTGCGGCTCCATTTAGCGCCACGAATGCTAACATTGGTAGAAAATACTCGCGAGGTGACGCGATACTTGTTGGAGAGCATCGCGGTGAACTTCCAGAGGTCCCCGTCGCCCAAAGCGGTCGTGCCGGGATCGTCCTCCAGAACCTCGGGTTTGGTAAAGAGATTGGCGTAATCCATCCCCTGCCCCGGTTTTCCCGCCGAATCCAGCGCGAGTCGCTCGGCGGATGACTCATCGATGGCCACCATCACGACCTGCACGATCGGCGGCAGCTGATGCTTGGGATTGAGCACCGGGTCCTTCGCGCTCTGTGTGGAGTCGTAGCGATAGTGCGGCGCCAGGACGGGGCTCGCTCGCTTTGAGCGCTGCGAATCCTCGTCGGCCCGCGCCAATCGCGGCAGGAAGATCAGCGCCACCACGTTGTCCGCCAGCGCCCGCACGGGCCGCTCGGTTCGATTGATTGGCTGGATGAACCAATCCGCCGATCTCGGCTGCTGGAATTGGTAAACGCCGAGTTGCTCCGATGGCTCCATTAATTCCATGAGTCGAAAGCGTTCCCGCGCCGGCACCTTGTCCTGCAGCCATGCGGGTAGTGATTCCTCGTCCGAGTTGAGCTCCAAAAAGTATCCCCACGAATTGAGGAGATGATCCATCGCCCCATTGCGGGCAGTGTCTTCGACCACTCCATTTGGCGCCTGGAAGAAAATGCCGTGGGTCGGCTGCAAGCGCTTGGACTTGCTGTTGAGCTCCATCATGGGGCCCGAGCGGAAGCGCAGATCGGAACCGCGCTCATACCGCGATGGCATCCGCACTTGCACCGTTTTGCCGCCGACGTTTTGGGAGACCGTCTGGTATTGGTAATCCCAGTAGGTGTTCAGCGTGGCCTGCGAGATGCGCCGCGTCACCGCTTCGAACGCCAGCCGCGCATCCTGGAATTGCTCAACCTTTGATGAGGTTCCGTTCACCAGGCGCTGCGTCTGATCGGTCATCCCAAGGAGCGCGCTGAAAATCACCAGGATGATCGCGGTCGAAACCGCCACCTCCATCACCGTGAAGCCCCCGTTCGCTTTGCAAAGCTTCATTGTCCCTGGTTCTTGCCGACGAGGGCAGAGTAGGTGAACACGGCAATGTCCGTTCCCGCCTTGATCAAATTATGATCGGGCCTTTCAGGATCCGTCTGGAGCTGCAATGGCGCGAGGTTCGGATTGCGCGCGACCTGCACGGTCACCTGCGCGACCTGGCCGGACGTTTCGCGCAGCGTCGGAGTCTCCGCGCGCGGACGAATGCGCGTGTTGACTTGGTAGACGATCATGAGCCGCTCCTTTTCCCCCACCCTCTTCCCCTTCGGGAAAATCTCCGAACCCTGCTCGTCAAAATACCTCCAGCCCGGCGATTTCACGGACGGCGCGCGGAAGCTAAACCGTTCGGGACAATACGCGCGCTTCTGCGGGTCATCGGGCAGGTTCTTGCGATCGATCAATTGATCGAACTCCGCCTGCTGCGCGTCCTGCAGGATTCGCTGGGCAATCTGCGCGGTTACCGAGGTATCCATCGCCACCCGGAAGTTGGACATTCCGCTCGGCATCAGTGCGATTAACCCGACCAAAGCGACCGCCAGCACGCCAAGGGCAAGCGCAACCTCGACAAGGCTAAACGCCTGCCGCTGCTGAGGGGGGCTGTGTGCGGGTTGGAACGCGCGCATGCGCTGGCTTTACAATGTGCCTGCAAGATGCGCAGGCAAAGTGCTTTGGCAACGCGGAATAAAACAATCCTCAATCCGCTAAAAACAAAGAGTTCATCTCTCAAAAGGAATGACCGGCTCGATCCGACGCTCCTAACGGCGCTCAAATCGATTGGCCGCGGCCAGGATCGCATCGAAGGCCTCGCGAAATCGCCGGTATTTCGCAGGCTGTTCCGCCAGCACGTTGGCCCGCTTTCGCCCTTCCAGGGCGGTTAGCCCGTGGGCTGTGGCAGCGATCTTCGGGTTTACCACCTCCACCGTGTGCCATGAGCCGATGACCAGCTTCCCCGCTTTAGACCGCAGATCGATCTGCGTGAATCCGGAGTCCGGCCCGTAATTAATCCGCTGATCCGGCGGAAAGGCTTCGTGGTACCGCTTCCACAGGTCCTCGATGAACCGCTCCTTTTCGGGTGTGTCGCCGCGAATTTCTACGATCACCCGGACCTGAGGTCGTCCCCGCTCGTTCGCAAGCCCATGCGCCTCCTCCGTAATGCGCAGCAGGCTTTCGGCTCCAGGCTTCGTTCCAGTCGGCGACTGCCCGCGCGAAACTGTGCACGAGCACAATGCCATAACCACGAGGCAGGCCAAACGCAGCATTCGCGTGGCGCCGTGCGCGATAGTCGGCTTTCGTGCCCAGTTCATTTTACCTCAAAGGAGATTCGCTCATGCACCGGGAACTCCGATGGAACCCCGCGCCCGAACAGCTCCACCTCGAAAGCCTTGCCCACATTATTCCCAGCGAGGTCTTCGAGGATCGCCGGGACATCGATCTCGTATTTCCCGGCCTTCCACCGTTCCGAAGGAGTGAAGGTCCACTTGCGTTCGGCATCCGAGACAGCAGGCGTTCCCGACCTGGCTTTGCGATCCGGCCCCAGCACGCGCAGCAGCCGCAGCGCAAGCGCGTGATCGATGGATTCTCCAAAATCGATGCGCAGCGCAGCCGAAGTCCCCGCGGCAGGCGGCACGACCTTCCAATCCGACAACTTGATCGGCGTCCGATCCGGAGCCGTGACGCGAAATGTCCGCTCATGCTTCTTCGCCAAGGGCTGCCCATTCGCATCCAGCCACGCCGCATCGACAACCAACGTGAACCGCCGACCCGCCTGCAGCGCCGGCCCGATCTCCTCGAGCGGCTTCACCTCTCGTTTGATGCGACCCGGATCGATAAACAGCGTGAGCCGTTTCATCGCGGGATCCCACAATTCCTCGTCGATCTCCAGGAACGGCAACTCGACGTCCCTGCCCTGGTCATCGCGCAAGTGAATGTGATCGTAAATATGCCCACGGCTCATCGGGGCGGAGAAGTGGAGATAGAACTTCAACAAGTTCTCCGGCACTTCGTCCGCGCTCGGATAGATCTGCGTCAATTCCGTTGCGGGACCTGAGGGCGGCGGCGCGAGCTTGAAGTCCGCGGAGAGCTTCGTCGCGCCGGAACCCGACAACTTTGCCGGATCAAACTCCGCCCGATACGCCACGCCTGCCGTCAGCGGAAACTGCGGTTTAAAACGAAGCACCTCGCCTTCGACCTCATGCGTCCCGAGCATCGCTGGCGCCGTCCCGCCTTGAACTCGCGCGGACAAAACTGCGGCAAGATCCTCCTTGGATAACGCTCCGGCAGTCCGAAGAGCAGCGGCATCGAGGCCTGTCACCTCGACACCGGCTTGCCCAACGCGATCGCCCGTCGGCACCCATTGAATGCGCGGCTCCGCGTGGAGCGCTGCGATTCCAGCGAGCCACGCGGCCAACACGCCCCGTAAATAAATCACGGCAAGTCGCGAGATTCGAGCGTCAGCGCGTCCCCTTCCCCGCGAGCGAGCACGACCGCCGTCTTCTCATCGAGACGGTCCAATTGATCGATCCCCTTCCACGAGTCGATCTTCTCGTAGGCCACGCCTTGCTTGTCGGCGACCTTGTCCGTGATCGACTCCGCTCCCGTGATCTTGTCGGCCGGAATCTTCATCAAGCCGCGCGCGCTGTTCGCCAGGAGCAGGAATGGCTTCCCGTCTTTTTGATAGGAAATCATGTCGAGCGGCCGGTTCCGATTGCCGAGCTCCGCGACCGTCTTCCCGCGAATCTTCGCGCCCGGTTTCAATTCCCGAATCGGGAACTGCACCAGCGGCGTGCACGTGTAAGCAGCCAGCACCGACGGCTCATTGCCCACGATCATCGGCACGAAAGTGCGAACGGGGGCGCGGGTTTCAAATCTCCCGTGAGCGCCGTGGAAAATCTCCACGCTGGTTCCCGGGTCCGCTTTGATGAAAGGGAACGGCACGTCGCGCAGCGTCGACGCGAATTCTTCGTTCGACAGCCCCGCGATGAGCACGCGGTTTTCGAAGAACCCGACATCCGTGATCGATTCCGCGCGCGCGTTCGACTGGCGCTGTCCGCCGCCCGCTGGCGCCGCATCCGCAGGTGTGTTCGACAATTCGAGCCGCGACGACTTCACCTTCTCCAGGTTTACCGCCTCGATCGCGCCGTCGGTTTTAACGCGAATGACGACCGCCGCCGCATCCGGTCCGCGTCCCCGCGAAACCGCGAGATAGACGCTGCGTGAAGCCGGATTGACCGCCATGTCGTTGATCAGGATCTGGTCCGGCGAAGTTCCGAGCAGACCGGCGATCTTCTGCGCGATCGCTTCGACTTTAAGCGGCTTGGAATCGCCGGCTTTCGTGTCATCCGTGGCAATGGCAAAGACCGCTGCCGCTTTGGGATCCGCGACGAGCAAAATGCCTTCCGGGCCAAAAGCGATCGGGCC
>CBHXZU010000282.1:0-7528 GCA_966125105.1 uncultured Prosthecobacter sp. | reverse complement strand
AGATCGCCGAAAGCCTCCAAGTTTTCCGGCGTGCCGTGGAAGGTCGCCGTAAGGCTTCCCGCGAGGCTGCGCGCAGCAGCTTCCAGTTCCGCGACAGAACGCGCGGTCACCAGCAACGTGTATGGTCCAAAGACTTCTTCGCGGAGTTCATGGCGCAAAAGGAAGGTATCGATGTCCGTAAGAAATGCGACCGGCTCACCCTGCGTCTTCGCTTCGTCCGCATCCGCATCCGCTTCACCCAGCACCACCACGCCCGGAACGCCGCGCACTTGTTCAACGCCGGAATAATAAGCCTTGCAGATCGATTGGCTCAGCATCGTGCCGCACGCGGCAGAGGCCAGTTGCGAGCGAAACTCCGTGGCAAACTTCTCGAAGTCCGGTCCCCCGAGCGCGAAGACCAACCCGGGCTTTGTGCAGAATTGCCCGACTCCCATGGTCATCGAGGTCTTGAGCCCCGCCGCAATCTGCGAGCCGCGCTCGTGCAATGCGCTCGGCAGAAGAAATACAGGGTTGAGCGAACCCATCTCCGCAAAAACCGGGATTGGCTCCGGGCGCGCCGCCGCCGCGTTAAACAGCGAGCGGCCGGCTTTCTCCGATCCGGTAAAACCAAGCCCCTTCGCGAGCGGATGACGGACGAGCGCTTGCGCGACCACGCGACCGGGACCGTGCAACTGCGAGAACACGCCATGCGGCATCCCGCACTTTTCAATCGCCCGATAAATGGCGGAAGCGACGAGTTCAGCCGTGCCGGGATGGGAGCCATGCGCCTTCACCACCACCGGGCAACCCGCGGCCAGC
Source organism: uncultured Prosthecobacter sp. (assembly GCA_966125105.1). Classification (GTDB taxonomy): domain Bacteria; phylum Verrucomicrobiota; class Verrucomicrobiia; order Chthoniobacterales; family Chthoniobacteraceae; genus SXWH01. The sequence goes on along the minus strand of CBHXZU010000282.1, from coordinate 6,730 downwards.
GCTGACGCCGTGTCTCCGCCGGCAGTCGAGAAGGCCAGGGGAAAATTGCTCGCGCCCATCACCACGATCGGGCCGAGCGGCACGAGCATGCGCCGCAGATCGGGACGCGGGAGAGGCTGGCGATCCGGCAACGCGTGATCGACGCGCGCATCCACCCACGAACCTTCGCGAACGAGCGCGGCGAACATCTTCAACTGCGCGCAAGTGCGGCCGCGCTCACCCGTGAGACGGTCGATCGGCAGTCCCGTCTCCAGGTTTGCGCGCTGCAGGAGCAGATCTCCCAATGCCATGATCTCGTCAGCAATCGTCTCGAGAAAGGTGGCGCGCGCCTCGGGCGTCGCGCGGCGATAAATCTCGAAAGCTTCTTCAGCGTGCCGCATCGCCTGGTCCACCTGCGCTTCGTCTGCCTCGTGGAAAGAAGGCGACAGCATTTCTCCGGTCAACGGACTCGTAAGGTGAAACGTGCCCCGCGCTTCGCCTGCGGGCTTCCCTGCGATGAGACTCTGGCCGTGAAGTTGCATACGGTCACTTGCCCCACGGACGCCCCCAAGCGCAATGCCGATTCGCACCCAGCGCCACCGCGCGAAGCACAATCCCGCAGGAAAACATTCTCAAGCCGTGTGGCCGGGAGCGCCTGCCGAAGCTCATTGACGGTCCCAAGCGCGCTTTCCTTGTAGCGCGACCATCCAATGGTGCGAGGGAGGGCGCGTTGCTTGGAGAATTCGCGAAAGCCGCCTGTCTCGCGGCTTCACAAACGGCCCTCGCGGCACCGCATCCTCCACAGCCGCGTCATTGACGCGCGCCATCCCTCCGCATTCAACTCCCCGGCCACCCATGGACGAAGCGCCAAGCGATCCCACCGCACGCCGACAACAGACAATTCGCGACCTTACCGCTGCCACGCTGGACGTGCTCATCATCGGCGGCGGGATCGTCGGCGCCGGGATTGCCCGAGATGCTGCCATGCGCGGCCTTCGCGTCGGCCTCGTCGAGCAACGCGACTTCGCATTTGGCACGAGCAGCCGATCGAGCCGCTTGCTCCACGGCGGCCTGCGTTATCTCGCGCAAGGCCGCATCGGCCTCGTCCGCGAGGCCAGTGTGGAAAAGAAAGTGATCCACCATATCGCCCCGCATCTCGCACAGCCGCTGCCGTTCATTTTTCCCACGTATCGCGGCAACCGGGACTGGATCCTCTGGCAGCTGAAGATCGGCGTAAAAATCTACGATCTCCTCTGCCGCGGGAGAAATCTGGGCCCTTCGAGCTGGCTGCGCAAAGACGAGGTGATCGCCACCGTCCCGGAAATCCAGGCCGAGGATCTCAAAGGCGCAGTGCGCTACTACGACGGCTTCACCAATGATGCGCGCCTCGTCCTGGACACGCTTCGCTCGGCGGAGAAACATGGCGCGCTGCTGCTCAACTATTGCCAGTTCACGAACGCCACCGCCGGGGAACCCTGGCGGTGCAACGTGACGGATCGGGCAAATCCGCATGCATTCGAAATCACGGCGCACACGGTGGTGAATGCGACCGGCCCATGGGCGGAGAAGGTTCCGCATAGTGGCGTGAAGCTTCGCCTCACGAAGGGCGTGCACGTGGTCATCGATCGCTCACGATTGCCACTACCTGAAACCGTCGTGCTCACCGAAGGGAAGCGCATCCTCTTCACCATCCCGTGGGGCGACCGCACCATCCTCGGGACGACCGATACGGACTACAACGGCTCACTCGAGTCGATCACGACGGAACCGGAAGACGTCGATTACATCTTGGGCATTGCCAATCGCTTCTTTCCGAAAGCAGGCCTGACGGCGGGCGATGTCATCAGCAGTTGGGCGGGAGTGCGTCCATTGATCGCAAATGCCAACGGGAAGCCATCGGATATCTCCCGCTCGCACGAAATTCGCAGTCCTGAGCCCGGATGGTTCGACGTCGCCGGGGGAAAGCTCACGACATACCGGTTGATGGCTGAGCAGGCAGTCGATCGCATGCTCGCAACGCTCGGCGCAGCCAGGAAAAGTTTGCACGTCGAGCCCTGCCGCACTGCCGAAGAGCCTCTACTCCCCGAAAGCGAGACGCGAGGCGTGAGCGGGATCACGCCGCCGCCATTTGAGCAAGGAGTGGTCGAGCACTACTGCCGAAACGAGTGGGCAGTGCACCTCAGTGACATCATGCGCCGCCGCGCGAGCTGGCACTATTACTTTCCCGACGCAGCCGAACGCGCCAAGCAAGTGGCGCAATGGATGCAGGCCATCCTCGGCTGGTCCGACGAACGGCGGGAGGAAGAGTTGCGAGAAGCCATTAATTGAGCCTGCGCGGGCTCGTTTCCGCGCAGTCGATCGCCATCAGAAATGCAGGCGAATATTCCAGCGATCGCGGCAAGCACGGTTGCGCCGTAGCACGGCTCGCCAGAGCGGACCAGGTGACTCATTCAAGAGATAAATTCGATCACAGCGAGGACCAGCTTCCATCGCTTCGCTGGTGGCGGATTCTTCCGGAGAATGAGCGCGATTTCGAGTGGCACAGACGGACCGCTCTGGCGAGCCGTGCTACGGCGCAAGCGTGCTTGCACGGTCACGCACAGACACACACCTCAGTCGCGTGTGGTCAGGCAATTTCCGCGCACCCCACGGCTTCACACACTCCCTCCCAAAGCGCCTCCACGGCTCGCCGAATTTCCGCTGGCGTCGTGCAGAACGGCGGCATCAGCACCAACACATCACCGACATTTCGCGTCATCAGCCCATGTTTCCGCGCTGCTTCGCACACCCGAAACCCCACGCGGCGCTCCACCGGAAATGGACGTTTCGTTGCGAAGTCCTCCACGAGTTCGATCGCGCAGATTCCCCCTTCACACCGGACGTCGCCTACGTTCGGATGCGTCCACATCCGTTGCGCCGCATCGTGTAGCTCCTTCGCAAACTTTGCGCGATGCGCCGCGTCATGCGTCGTCTGCAGCAATCGAAAACTTGCCCGCGCCGCGGCGCAGCCGAGCTGATTTCCACAGTAACTGTGCCCGTGGAAGAACGCCTTGAACTCCGCGTACTCGCCGAGGAACGCATCGTAGATCTCCGACGACACAATCGTGGCGCCAAGCGGGAGATATCCGCCCGTGATCCCCTTCCCCAATGCGACGACATCCGCGCGAACGCCCTCCTTTTCCTCCGCAAAGAGAGGGCCCACCCGGCCAAACCCAGTGAGCACCTCGTCGAGCATCAGCCAAACTCCGTGAGCGCGGCAAAGCTCCGCCACTTTCGCGAGGTAACCTGCCGGCTGCATGGCCATGGAGCCCGCGCCCTGCACGAGCGGTTCCGCGACAAACGCGCTCGCGGTGTGGCCGAGTTGTTCCAGCGTTTGCTCCACTTCACCTACACACTCCCAATTGCATTTCCGCGTCAGCCGGCCGTCGCTCCCGCGCTCGGGCGTGCCGAGATTGTACGGGCAACGGTAGCACGCGGGCTGCACGACCTCGCGCGCCGAAAACATCAGCCCTCGATAAGTCCGGTGAAATATCCCGCTATGCCCGAGGCTCATCGCGCCGACCGTGTCGCCGTGATAGCCCGACGATAATGAGACGTATTGCGAGCGTCTCGCTTCCCCGCGCTGATGCCGCGCCTGGTGCATCATCTTCAGTCCCGTCTCGATCGCCGTGCTGCCGTCGTCGGAATAAAACACGCGCCGGTTTGCGCCATCGTCGCCGCCCGCGAAGGCTTCCACCAGCTCCCGCGCGTACGTTGCGGCCACGTCGTTCGTCAGGCCGAGGAAGGAAGTATGCGCGACCCGCAGGAGTTGCGCCGACAATGCTGCATCGATTTCCGGCCTTCGATGTCCGTGCAAGTTGGTCCAGATCGAGGAATTGCCGTCAAGATACGAACGCCCCTGCGCATCGCGCAACCACGCGCCTTCCGCCTCCACAATGACCACCTGCTCGCCCTCCACCCACTCGCGCATTTGCGTGAATGGATGCCAGACGTAGCGGCGATCCTCTTCTGAACTCGGCATCATTCGCGCGAAACGTGTGGAGTCCCAGCCGGAGTGTCCAGTAAGACATAGGGCGAACCTCTGGCTGGCGCGCGACTCGGGATCGCGCAGAGTGCGCCGCGCGCGGTTCTCAGCCATGGAAGTCACACTCGATCAACTCCGGGCCGCATTTCCGGCCACCGGCCTTTTTGCGGAGAAAAGTTTCCTGCTCTCCCCCGAGCCGCTGCGGCTGGAGCCCTCGATCGCGAAGGAGTTCGGCAAATTGGGCCATCGTCTGCAGCTCTTTCAGCGCGCCGCCAATGAACTCTATCTCCGCTCGCATCGCGGAAAGGCGCCGGCGTGGATCGCGGATTATCTCGATCGCGGAAAGCCGAAGGAATTGCTCGAACTCGGGCGCCAGCCGCAGTTTCGCGAGGAACTGCCGCGCGTGATTCGTCCGGATCTCCTGCTGAGCAATGGCGGCTTCGCCATTACGGAACTCGACAGCGTCCCCGGTGGAATCGGCCTCACCGCGTGGCTCTGTCAAACGTACGCGGATGCCGGTTTCGACGTGATGGGCGGCCGCGCGGGTATGCTCAATGGCTTCCGCAAGGTTCTTGGCGAACGCGCGGACATCCTGGTTTCGGAAGAGTCCGGCACCTATCGGCCGGAAATGGCGTGGGCGGCCGAGCAAGTGAACGCGACCGGCGCCGATTGGCGCGTGTTGCACGCTGAGGACTACAAGCCGGGCGGCGCGCCGAGCGTTTACCGATTCTTCGAGCAATTCGATCTTCCGAATATCCCGAGCGCCCGCGCCGTCATGGCCGCTGCGGCAGAGGGCACTGTCCGGGTTACCCCACCCTTCAAGCCCTGGCTCGAAGAGAAAATGTGGCTCGCGCTATTTTGGTCGCGACCCTTGCGCGAATACTGGCGGCGCGAACTGAGCGAGCGGCACTTTCTCTCCCTGCAAAAGCGCATCCCGTTTTCGTGGGTGGTCGACCCAACGCCACTCCCGCCCAACGCCGTGATCCCCAGCCTCGAGATCAACGAATGGCGGGAACTCGCGAAGTTTTCCCAGAAGGAACGTAGTCTCGTGCTGAAAGTCAGCGGATTCTCTCCCCAGGCGTGGGGCAGCCGCGGCGTGGTCGTCGGCTCCGACGTGCCACAGCAAGACTGGAGCGCGGCGTTGAACGAGGCGCTCGAAACTTTCTCACATCACCCGCGAGTGTTGATGCGCTTCGCGCATACCCGCGTGATCGAGCACCCTTACTTCGATCGCGACACAGGCGCGCGGAGAATCATGCGCGGACGCGCCCGCATCTGCCCCTACTACTTTGTGACGGATGGCAAAGCGGAACTCGGCGGCGCGCTCGCGACGATCGTCCCCGCGGACAAGAAGATCGTGCACGGGATGAATGACGCCATCCTGGTGCCGGTCGCGTTCTAATCCCCTTAAAGCTGCTGCGAATTCTGGACCGCGGGCGTCTCGCGCGGTTCCGCGGGAAGCGCGCGACTCGCTTCCGTCGGGCTGGTCGGGAATGGGCTCGCTTTGCCGGGCAGCGTCTGGAAGTTGATCCCCGCCGGAATTGGCGCGTGCCGGCCATCCGGCGTGAGCATCATGCCCGGACCCAGGGCGAGCGGTTGTCCATCGAAACCGATGATCCCCGTGGGAGTGACACGAATGCTCACTTCACGCTCCACTTTGAACGCCTGGCCGTTCCGCGTGAAGTAACTCGCGCCATTTGTGACGAAATACCCCTCCGCAAGCGGCGAAGCCGGGGCGACATCCGGCGCGGCAGCGAGCGGTTTGGTTTGCGGAGGAGCGCCGAGTTGACTGAATGCCAACGCGGATAAGCCCAGTGTAGCGCCAACAAGGCAGAGTTTGAGAGCGAGCGGCTTCATATAATCAGATCGTCGGTGGAAAACCTCACGGCTGTGCCGCTTCATGCGCCGATTAACCAGCGCCGCGCCCGTCTGGGATTACGGGACTTAAGCGCAAACGAACCGCGTAAACGGTTCAAAAGCCGAATCGCCGATGCGCCCAACATGACTTCCGGCCGATTAGTACAGTGCAAACGGGCGCCGTGACTTGTGTTCCGGCCCAGAAAACATCGTATCCGGCCGTTCGTGCAACGCATCCGCTGCCCCGCACACCACATCCGGTCCAGTATTACAGCGCGTACGGGCCATCTGACACGACATCCGCCGGTCCGGACATCACATCCGATGCGGAAAACATGATATCCGCTCGCCCGGACATGACATCCGCGGCCTGTGACAGGAGGGATGGGAAGGTGAAATCAGCGCGCCTCGACCGTGTCCCTACTTCTGCTCGCCCGGGGGCGTCTTCGGCGGCTCTTCCGTCTTGCTGAGGCTCTGCCGCAATCCTTCCAGAAGCAGGCCAACCCCTAGCCCGGCCATCGCCCCGAATGGGCCAAAAAAGAACCCAGCAATGAAGATGCGTTTGATCTGCGCGCTGATCGGGGCCGGAGTGCCCGGCGCTACATTCGGCTCCTTGGGAATTAACACCTCAGGAATCAGCATCCGCGAGGTCTTTCCGGGGACGTTCGGCGCCAAAACGACGAAAAGCATATAAATCTCGGCCAGCACGAAACCGACAATCGAACACGTTTTGACGAGATTAACCCTGCGCATTGTCGACACACTACAGCCATAACCCCGGACCGGCGGGAGAAAAAAACGCCGCTGGCAGGAACCATGCTCTTTCATTACACATAGCCAGCCCATGAATCGACACCTCTGCTGCACTCT
>CBHXZU010000281.1:0-7533 GCA_966125105.1 uncultured Prosthecobacter sp. | reverse complement strand
AAGAAGCTGGCGGATTTCCTCCTTTCCGAGCGCGCGGAGCTCGCGCTCGCGCGCTCGAAGTCGCGACAAATCCCGCTGGGCCCGGTGGACCAGGCGCAACTGCCCGAGGAGGTCCGCGCGCTGATGCCGGCTGCGGCGCAAGGCGTGCCGCTCGGCGATCTTCTCAGCGCGCGCAACAACTGTCTCGAATGGCTCAAGCGCGAATACGCGAAGTGAAAATCGCGCCGACCGCATGAGCCTGGTCGAGACCACGCTTGCAGCTGCGTGCCGGGCGTTTTTGATCGCTGGTGCCGCGGCGCTCTGCGCGGCGTGGTCGCTCGTCCGCTTGCGGAATGTTCCGGCCTGGCTCCGCGGCGGGCTCGTCACCGTGGCCGCACTTGCTTTCTTCGCTCCCTCAATGCTCGCGGGATATGGCTGGTTGCCAACCGTCACGCGATGGCCGGCTGGCTCTCTCGCTCGCGAGACGCTCTATTGCGTCGCCATTTTCATTCGGCTCGTGCCGATCGCAGTCCTGGCCTTGTGGCTGGCAAAGCCGGGGCCCGGCGCATCGGCGCTATGCGCATGGAAACTGGCAGGCGGCCGCGGTTGGAAGTTTCGCGTGCGCGAAGCGGGGCCCGCGCCGTGGCTGGCGGCGGGCGCGGTCTTCCTGCTCGCGTTCCAGGAGTTTGACCTCGCTACGAGTTGGGGAATCCGGACGTGGACGGTTGGGCTGTTCGACGCGCAGATCGGCGGCTTGGCGATTGCGGAATCCTTGTGGTTGGCCGCGCTGCCGTTCGCCGTGGAACTCGCGGTGATCGTTCCCTTGTGGCTGACCGCTCGAGGCAACCTGCGCTCCCATCGAGAGGCTCACGGTGATGTCCGCAAACGCGAAAGTGCTTTCGCGCTCGCCTATATCGCGGCCGCTGCCGGTTTATTTCTCCTTTACCCGGGCGTCGCCAATTTCCACCTCGGTGCCGATGGCGTCCGCGCATGGCTCGAAAGCCCGGCCATGGTTCGCGAAATCGCGAATGCTTTCATCAGCGGCGGGGGGGCGGCGGTTCTCGCGTGGGTCATTTCGGGACTGCCTTCGAAATCGATCCGCGCGGCGCTCGCCGCGGTTGGATTGCTCGGCGCATTGATGCTCGGACTCCTCGTCCTCGCGTTGGTTCAGTTTGCGCCGGCGATCATGAGTTCCGTCGCGCCCTGGCTCTCCACGCTCACGTTCGCGCTTCTTCCGTATGCGTTGCTGCTTCGAATGATGATCGAATCGGGCACCCAGCGAGCCGCGTTGCACGTGGCGCGCACTTCCGGCGCGCGCGGGATCGAGTGGGAACTTTGGCGCGAACGCTCGATCGCCGCCGGGCTATTGTTGTTCTGCCTCGGCTACTCGGACTTTACCGTAGCGACGCTGCTCGCGCCTCCGCAGTTTCCCACCATCTTTCCGCGCGTCTTCAACCTGATGCACTACGGCCAAAGCGCGGTCCTTTCGTTCACCGTCTTCACCGCAATCGTGGCGCCGGTCGTGTGCGCTGCATTGACCCTCTTGCTCGTTCGGCTGTATGTCCGCCGCCGTGTCCGCTGAGCCACTGTGGCAAATCGAAGGCGTGCAATTGTGGCACGGACGGCGCGCGTGGCCCGATGAGCCATTGTCGGTCGCAGTTCCGAGCGGACGCGTCGCGGTCCTGGGCTTCTCCGGCGCGGGGAAAACAACGCTGCTCAATCTGCTCGCCGGATTTCAATCCCCGGAGCGCGGAACGATTCGCCGGCCTGCAAAGGTCGCCTGGGTTCCGCAGGATCACGGGCTGTGGTTGAAGCACAGTGTCCTCGATCATCTCATCCTCGCCGGGGCAACTGCCGAGGAAGCGCGGCAACTGCTCGCTGATTTCGATCTCTTGGCTCGCGCGTCGGCTCGCGCGGAAATCCTCAGCATCGGCGAGGGCGCGCGTCTTGCCGTTGCCCGCGCCCTGGCGCAAAAGTCGCCGGTGCTGGTGATGGACCAGATACTGGGGCGCCATCCGCGCCCGGAGCGGCGAAGCCTCATTCGTCCTCGCCACGCATCAGCCGGAACGTGCCCTCGCGGAAGCCGAGCACGCGATCTGTCTTCGCGATGGCGCGGTCATTTTCCAGGGCGCGATTTCCACGCTTTACGCGCAACCTCCCACCGCCGAACTCGCCAGCTTCCTCGGTCCCGCCAACTGGCTTACAGCGGAGGATGCCCAGCTGTGGTTCGGTGAAACGGGGTCATCTCCCCGCTGCATCCGTCCCGAACGGCTTTCGATCACGACGGCGACGGAAGGCGCCGAAGTCATCGCTTCCCGATTTCTCGGCAGCCACGCGGAAACCGAGCTGCGCCACGCTTCCGGCGTCACTCGACTATTTCTCCACCGCCCTGCATCCGGACTCCCCAACGGTGCCCGCGTCTGCGTAAAAGAAGCGCAGCTTGCCTGACCTCCGTTCCATTGCAGCGCGCGTTCTCCTTGCCCTCGTCGCGGTTGCGCTCGTGTCTGCATGCAATCGTTCGGGCGGCGAAGCCGTGATCGAGGTGAAGTCATGGAAATCGTGGATGCTCCCGCCGGAAGGCGCGGTGCAGCCGACTCCGCGTTCGCTTACCACGGGGCCTGATGGCGAGATCGCCGTGCTCGATACAGCGGGACGCGTCGTCATTTACGACAAGGCTGGCACGCTTTTGCGGCAGTGGAAGATGCTCGATGTGCAGTTCGGCAAACCCGAGGGCATCGTGTGGTTGAAGGACAATCGCGTCGTGGTCTGCGACACGCACTACCATCGCGTCGTCTGGTTCGATCAAACGGGAAGGGTGCTGAAGACCGTCGGTCAGCGGGGCTTCGGGAGAGCGGAGTTTGTCTTCCCCGTCGGCATCGCCGTGGACAAGGACGAGAATCTCTATGTCTGCGAATACGGTGGCCATGACCGCGTGCAGGTCTTCACCCGGGATGGCGAATGGCTGCGTGAGTTTGGCTCAGCCGGCACGGGCGCGGGTCAATTCCAACGGCCGAGCGGGCTCACGTGGGAGAACGGAAGAGTCTTCGTAGCCGATGCTGTGAACAACCGCGTGCTGATCTTCCGCGACACCGGCGAATACCTCGGACTGCTCGGCGGAGATGCGCCTCCCCAGTTCAATCTTCCCTACGACATCGCGCTCGCGCCGGACGGCCTTCTTTACGTCATCGAATATGGCGCCGGTCGGCTGACCAAACTCACCACTTCCGGCAAAGTGCTCGGCCGATTTGCCAAGTCCGGCACGGGCGACGCTGAGTTTGCAACCCCTTGGGGCCTGGCCGTGGACGCGCGCATGCGCGTGCTTGTCGCCGACACCAAAAACAGGCGAATTGTCGCCCTCCAGTTGTGAGGCGTTTCCTCCGCAGCATCTTTCCGGCACCGCGCAAGCCAGTCACCTGGCTGACGGCGCTGCCGTTGCTCCTCTTCCTCGCCGCGGCGACTACGGCGGTCGTCCTGTGCGAAGTGAAAGGCTGGCTGCGCTTCACGTGGAAGCCTGCATTCTGGCTCATGCTCGCCGCTCCCTGGGTGTGGTGGCTGCACGCTGCGGGCTGGAGCGGTCTCGCAGGCTGGCGCGCGCAATTGGCGCTGCTTTGCCGCCTGCTCCTCGTCTTTCTTTTCGCCGCGCTGCTCGCGGAACCCCGCGCGGTGCGGAAGTCCGACTCGCTCTCCGTGGTATATGCTCTCGATGTCTCTGATTCGATGGGCGAGAAGATCTCTGACAAGTCGCTCGAGTGGATCCTGAAGACGGTTCAAAAGAAGCCGGAGAAGGATGAGGCCGGACTGGTGGTGTTCGGCCGGGATGCCGCGGTGGAATTACCTCCGCGGACCACGTTCCCCTTCGAGACGATCAATTCACGGATCGCCCGTGATAGTTCTGATCTCGGCAAGGGCCTGAGCCTCGCGGCGGCGATGTTGCCGGAGGGAAACAATGGCCGGCTTATCCTGATCAGCGACGGCAACGAGACTGATGGCAACGTTTTGCCCGTCCTCGATCAGCTCAAGTCTCGCGGGATCGCGGTCGATGTGCTGCCGGTCGGCTTCGAGTTCCCGAAGGAAGTATGGCTGGAGCGCCTCGATCTCCCGAAGGTGGTGAAGCGCGGCGAAACCTATGAAGCCACCGTGCTCCTGTCCTCCCTCAGCGAAGGGAAGGGCAAGCTGCGGCTCGCGGAGAACGGACAGAACGTGTTCGAGAAAGAGGTCAGTTTCACTGCGGGCAAGAATCGCCTGGCGCTGCCGCTGCCGGAGCGTGGCCCGGGCTTCTACGAATATGTCGCGACGATCGAGTTGCCGAAGGGTGAAGACGCCTGGACGGAGAACAATGTCGCGATGTCCGACCTCTACCTGAAAGGGGAGGGCAAGGTGCTCGTCATCACCGATGCGCGGGGCGACTCGCGCGATTGGGAGGGACTGGTCGCGGCGTTGAAACAAAGCGAGCGGATCGTGCAAGTGCGCATGAGTTACGAGACGCCCCGCGACGCGCTGTCGCTGCTGCCCTACGATCTCATCATCGTGCCGAATGCGCCGGCGGACGGTTTCGACGCCATGCAAATGCAGGCGATCCACGACGCGGTCTACAACATGGGGTCCGGTTTCCTGATGCTTGGGAGCAAGGAAACTTTCGGGCCCGGCGGCTATCATCGCACGGTGATCGAGGACGCGCTGCCCGTTTCGATGGATGTCAGCCAAAAGAAGGTGATGCCAAAAGGCGCGCTCGTGCTGATCCTCCACACCTGCGAAATCCCCGAGGGCAACACGTGGGCGAAGCAGATTGCCAAAGCTGCGGTCCGCGTGCTTGGCGGCGAAGACGAAGTGGGTCTGCTCGATTTCAAATTCCAGCGCGGCGACGTTTGGGAGTTTCCGCTCACGCCGGCACGCGAATACGAGACAAAACTATTGCCGCTCATCAATGCCGCCACACCGGAGGACATGCCGGCGTTCGACAACATCATGACGATGGCGCACACGGCATTGAAGAACTCGGACGCCTCGACGAAACACGCCATCATCATTTCCGACGGCGATCCGCAACCGCCGACCCCGCAGCTCTTGCAACAGTACCTCGCAGACAAGATCACCGTGAGCACTGTGGCGATCAATCCGCACGGGGGGCAGACGGTCGATCTCATGGAGGCGATCGCGCAACAGACGGCCGGCCGCTTCTTCTACCCGAAGGATCCGAACGAACTGCCGAGCATTTTCATCAAGGAAGCAAAGACGCTGAAGCGCTCAATGCTGCAGAATCGCACGTTTGGCCCAACGGTGCAGTTCCCATCGCCGGTGCTCAAAGGAATTGAATCGATGCCGAACCTCCACGGCCTCGTGCTCACCACGCCGAAGCCGCGCGCGAGCGTCATCCTGCAAGCGCCGCCCATCGCGGAGGAAGTGGCCAAAGGTGATTCACCCGATCCCGTGCTCGCCATCTGGCGCTATGGTCTCGGAACCACGGCGGCATGGACGAGCGACCTCGCGCCGAACTGGGCCCGCGATTGGATGGCTTGGGAAAAGTACCGCGCTTTCGTGAAGCAACTCACCACGGAGGTTTCGCGTGTCGAGCGACCGAGTGAACTGGGCATGACGACTTTTGCGTCCGGCTCGCGGGGGCTTATTCAGGTGGAGGATTTCGCAAAGTCCGAGGGCTTCATGGAGATAAAGGCGCGGGTTTCCGGGCCGCGCGGCGAGGCGATGGATGTGCCGCTCAAGCAAGTCGCCCCGCGGCGTTACCAGGCGGAGTTTCCGCTTTGGGGCAAAGGGCGTTACCAGGTGAGTGTCGCGGGCGTCGGTCCGGCTGCGACGGGCGGCAAGCCTCGCAGCGAGCAGGCCTTTGGGGGATTCGCGGTGCCGTATTCACCGTAATACCTGCGCTTCAAACGCGACCCGCTGTTGCTGAAGCAAATCGCGGAGCGCACCGGAGGGCGCGTTCTTACTCCGGCAGATATCGAGCTTTTCGCGCCGGCCCGGACACCGCGCGAAAGCACCAAGCCGGTGTTCGACTGGTTCCTGCTTCTGCTCGCGTGCCTCGTGCCGATCGACGTGGGCCTTCGCCGCGTCCAGTTGGATTGGTCGGTGATCGCCGGTTGGTTTGGCATCGGCAGCCGGCGCGAATCGACGCCGACCATGGGCGCTTTGCTCGAGCGGAAGAAGCAAGTCACTGCCGCCAGCGCTCCTGCTGAGCGTCCCAAACCGATCGTCATGCCGCCTTCCGCGCCAATCCCGACGGCTAAGCGAGAGACGGAAAAACCAAAGACTCCGCCGCCGCCCGGACCGACGCAACCCGCAGCCGACGCGGATGATCAATCCCTTAGCACCACCGAGCGTCTCCTGCGGCGCAAGCGCAAGCGGCAGGAAGAACAAGAATAGGCGAGAAAGGATTTCCTGTCGGGTTATCGCGACCGGGAACTTTGCGCCACGTCGGCCCAACCCCCGGTTTCGCGGCCCCGGCGTTCCAGGAACTCGCGGAAGCGCTCGAGGTTTCCCGCCACCCATTGTTCGAAAAACGCCTTCACCTCGGCTTGTTTGTCGCCGTAGTCGGAAGGCTCGTATTCGTAGACGAGTCGGGTCCGCGTCTTATCTCCCACCGCCGTAAAATGGACGGAACCCTGGTTCTTTTTCCCGGAGGTGCTTCGCCACTTCAGGCATGTGTCCGGCACTACTTCGTAGAGCTCGGAATCCCAATCGAACTCCTGCCCGAAGATCTCCGCGGACCAATATAATCGGCGGTCGTCCAGTTGACGGACATTCGTGATTCCGTGCATGAACTCGGGAAATTCCTCAAACTGCGTGAATTGGTTGTAAACCACCGTCACCGGCGCATCCACTTCGACTTCTTTTTCAACGCGTTCCATGGTTGGAATTGATCTTCTGTACAGCCGCACGCTCCGGGGTCCGGTGCAACCAATAATGTGATAGCCGAGGAAGTCGGAGTGGCATTGGTTCCAGGCTAATTCGCGGGAGTGAAGTAATCAGGCCGGATGAACTTCGCGCGCATCGCCCCCGCGAGTGCGGGGTTGAATATTTCCACGCGCGCGCGCGGTCCAGCCGGTCCAACTCCGGAAGGCGGCGCAAAGCTTTTGTTACGATTCCGATAACAACCACTCACGACGCATGGATGCCTTGCTCGTTTTCCCATATTTCCTGGTGAAACTTCTCACGCATCTTGGCGCGGAAGCGGGATTGGCGGAGTGGGGAGGTGCCATCCTGAGTTCCGTTTGCCTGGTCACGGTGATGATGGCGCCATTTCATCCACGGGACGGTTTTAAGACGTCGATGGCCGGCATTTCCTGGGCGATCATTGTCATGGCAGCGTCCGGCTGCGTGTGGGAATGCAAGGAAGCGCAAGCGGCGGCGGAATTGCGCGCGGTTTCGGAAGTGCCTCGTGAAATCAAGGTGCCTTTGCAGCGTGTGGTGGACTTGGGGGAGGCTTAGGACGGTCGAAGAGCCGGCAACGCGCGCGCGGAAATGTCGAAACGCGTCAGCCTTGTTGCAGGAGAGGTGCGACTGAATGAGATGCATCCCTGGCACGCTTGCGCCGTAGCGCGG
>CBHXZU010000280.1:0-7543 GCA_966125105.1 uncultured Prosthecobacter sp. | reverse complement strand
AGCGTTCCAGGAACGGTCGCAATTTTGGCCGGGCAAACTTCCGCTTCCTTCCAACTGGCAGTCGCCGACGACACTGCGGCCGATGGTCACCAGCCATTCACGATTACCGCGAGCGCGACGGGATTCACGACGGCAAGTGCCAGTGGAGTGACCCGCGACAACGAGGCGCATCATTTCAACTTCGCGCCAATCGCCAGCCCGCAACTCGCCAATGGCCCAGTTCCCGCCATCATTTCCGCGCGGGATCCACAGGATGGGATCATTACCGACTATGCGGGCACCTTTTCTCTCAGCGCGACCAGCGACTCGGGGGCGCGAACGATCACCCCTGCCGCGGCGAACGCATTTGTGAACGGCATTTGGAACGGCACCGTTCAAATCAACGGACCGGCGACGAATGTGTTGATCTCGGCCACCGATGGCTTCGGCCACAACGGCTCCAGCAATCCTTTCACCCTGGTGGTCGGAACCATCGATCGCTTTGTGTGGGACCCGATTCCCGCCACGCAAACGGTCGACGTTCCCTTCAATGTGAAGGTGCGCGCCATCGACGCAGCAGGCTCGACCGTCACCGGCTTCAACGGCGTGGCAAACCTCACCGCGCTCGTTCCCGCTGCAGGAGCAACGATCGGGACCGGCTCCACTACGGTGTGGCCCACCTTGAACTCGTACTACCAGGATGCGCGATCCAATTCCCTTTATACCGCGGCCGAGCTTGGCGGCGCATCCAAGATCCTTGGGGTTTCGCTGAACGTCACGAGCGCCTCCTACAGCGAGGTGCTCACGAATCTGACGATTCGCCTCAAGCACACGAACTTGTCCAACCTGAGTGGCGTTTCCAGTTGGGACAACGTGGGCTGGACCCAGGTCTACCGCGCCAGCCCGACGCTGCCGAGCAGCGGATGGGTCACGTTTAACTTCACCACGCCCTTCGATTACAACGGCACGAGCAATCTCCTGATCGATATCAGTTACGATCGATCAACGACGAACTACTCGGACGTTTATGTGCAGGGCACGTCCACTTCCGCCCCTTGCACTGTTTATGGCGGCAGCCAAAGCGCTAATGGCGATCCGCTCACCTGGTCGACGTCGCCTTACCCAAGCTATTACTACCAGCGCGCGGACATCCGTCTGAGCACGCAGGTTCCCGTCCCGATTCGTCCCGCAACGACTTCGGCATTCTCATCCGGTGAGTGGATGGGGCAGGTCTCGGTGCCTGTTACCGGAAACGCCCTCAACTTGCGCGCGCAAGCTGGGACCGCCACCGGTCTCAGCAACACGATCACTGTCGGCGAACCGGCCCTGCCGCCGACCGGCGGAGCCACCGTTCTCAAGGAGGACTTCGAGTCCGGTGCATTGAACCCTTCCCTTTGGACCATCACCGGCACGGGAGGTTTTCACACGATCGCGTCGAACATCAATGGCCCCCACGCAGGCGGATGGCACATGACCATGGACCTGGCGTCCGGCTCGGTCGCGCGAAATGAGGCCACGCTCCGGGCGAACCTGGCCGGCAGAACCCATGTCCGGCTCACCTTCTGGGCGAAGATTTTCGGCGACGAACCAAACGGGCCGCCAACTGCTCCCTTTATTGGCGGCGCGGACTTCGATGGCGTCGCCATGAGCGCCGATGGCAACACTTGGTGGGAGATACAGTCCCTTCGCTCTCCGGTCGTCAGCGGAAATTGGGCGCAATTCACCGTCGACCTCGACGCCGCCATCGCGGGTCGCGCGATCTCCTACAACAACAACTTCCGAATCCGCTTCAACCAATACGACGACTTCGCGATCCCGACCGATGGCATCGCGATCGATGACATCCAAATCACCGCAGACCCGATCGCTGGTTTCGCATTCAGTGGACCGGCGCAAGTCGTCGAAGGCTCAGGATCCATGAATGCGACGGTCACGCTCGATGCCATCGCGGCAACTGACACCGTCATCACGCTCGCTTCCTCGGCGGCGTCCAAGATCACAGTCCCCGCGTCCGTGACGATTCCAGCAGGCCAAAAGTCCGCGACGTTTGCATTCGCGGTGCTGGATGACACGATCGTCGACGGCGATCGCGCGGTCGCGATCATCGGGACATTGGGCGCGCAAGGAATCGCACACTTGGTGACGGTCGCGGATAACGATGTGCTGCCGATCAGTGTCAGCGCTCCCGCAAGCATGGCCGAGGGCGCGACTGGACAAACCGGCACGATCACGATTGGCGCCGGCGCGTCCGGACCGGTGAACGTATCGCTGACTTCGAGCGACGCCACGGCGTTTACCGTGCCGGATAAAGTAACGCTCCAACCGGGGCAGACGACCGCCACGTTTCCCATTACGCCGGTGAACGACACCCTGATCGATGGCACCCAAACGGCCACGCTCACGGCTCACGTGAACGGCTGGAGCGATGCCACGACGACGATCCAGGTCACAGACAACGAAACTCGAACACTGGCGTTGTATGCGCCGAGTTCCCTCTACGAAGGCAACACTTCTTCGGGTTCGGTTTATCTCAACGGGACACTGACTACGCCATTGGTGGTAAACCTTGCTTCGTCCAATCCGCAGCAAATTACCGTTCCAGCCACGATCACGATCCCGGCGGGACAAACGAACGCAAGCTTCGTCGCCACGGCCGTGGACGACACGTTGATGGATGGATCGCAATCCGTGACGATCACCGCAAGCGCGGCGACTTTCACTTCAGGCACGGGCACTACAACCGCCTACGACAATGACCTGCATCACTTCACGATCGCATCCATCTCGGGCCAGGTCCGAGGCCGTCCGTTTAACGTCTCGATCTGGGCCAAGGATATCAATGACTCGACGATCGGCACGTTTACCGGATCGATCAGTCTGGATGCATCCGCGAGCGGCACTCCGGTCCCGATCACGCCGGCTACTGCCACTCTGAGCTCCGGTTCTGCGAGCGTCGCCGTCACGGTCAACGCGCTCGGGAATGCGGTAGTGCTGCGGGCCTACGACGCCGCCGGCCATAGTGGGCTGAGCAACTCCTTCAACGTTACCGCCGGCACGGTCGATCGATTCGCCTGGGGCACGGTTCCCGCGGCTGTCACTCCGAACGTCCCCTTCGCAACCACGCTCACTGCACAGGACGCCTACGGCAATGTAGTGACCACTTACAATGGATCCGCGTCCCTGAGTGCCGCGCCTGCGCAGCGGATCATCGGCACGGCAACGACCACTGCCAGCGAATTCCTTTACACCGGCGCGCACGAAGCTCGCGCCCAATTTATCTATCTCGCCAGTGAAGTTGGCCCAGCGGGCACGATCACAGGCCTGGCATTCGAAGTGACGAGCCTTCCGTCAATTCCCCTCACGCGCTTCACCGCGCGCGTAAAACCGACGCCCCTGACGAGCCCGTCGGGCTGGGAATCCACCGGCTGGACGACCGTTTACCAATCAAACCTCACGATCAGCCGCCCAGGTTGGATCTACCTGCAGTTCGCCACGCCGTTTGCACACAACGGCACCAGCAACCTGATGGTCGATTTCAGCTTCGACAACGATACGCTTGGCGCTTCCACCTACGTCCGCGTGACGAATACGGGCACCTCGCGGACGGCGTATAATTACTCGTATGGAAGCGCGGGAGATCCCTTGCTGTGGTCGGGCACGACGCCACCAACGAATGTGAGCCAAAACGTGCCGAACCTGCGGCTCCGTGTGCAACCCACCATCCCGGTGACTCCGAACTCGGTCACGCTGAGCGGCGGCATCTGGAGCGGGCAATTGAGCGTGAATGGCTTGGGCAACGGACTCGCTCTCTACGCTGATTCGGCGGACGGCCTGTCCGGGACGAGCTCGGTCTTCGATTCAAACGCAGTTGCGGCGCTCGGCGTCTCTCCCGCCGGATCCTCCGCAACGACAGGGGATCGGGGCGGACCATTCACCCCTCTCACGCACACGTTCACAATCAGTAATGCCGGTTCCGGCTCAATGACCTGGCAGGCCGCGGCAAACGTGCCATGGGTGTCGCTTTCCACCCCGAACAGCGGTCCGATCGGGCCAGGAGGAAGCGCAACCGTCACTGCGACGCTCGATGCCCAGGCGCTCCAGGCGCTGCCGGCCGGGAACGTCAGCGCAACACTGACGTTTACGAACCTGACCAACGGGATCGGCGATACGACCCGGGCAATCACCGTGACGGCGCTGCCTCGCGCTGAACTCGAGGTAACCGGCAACGGCGGCAATTACACCGTTCGGAATATCGGCGATGCAAACCTCAATTGGACACTAGGCGCATTGCCACCATGGCTGACATCGAACACCACGGGCGGCACCCTTGCGATTGGCGCCACTGCCAGTCTCACGCTCGGGACAAATGGCATGACGGCGCAACTCACTCCCGGCCATTACGCGCATTCAATTGCTGTAACGAACACGACTAATGGCCGCGGGAACACGAGTGTGACCATCATCCACGAGTCCTGTCCGCTCCCGATCATGACGGCCGAACCTGCGTTCACCGGGGGCGATACCAATGCGGTGACGTGGTCTGGCTTCTCCGGCGCCGATGCCTACGAGGCGCAAGCTGCACAAGACGGCACTTTTTCAGGAGCAGTCGGCAGCGGATGGATCCCGGCGTCCACGCACACGTTCACCAGCCTCGCCAGTGGCCAGGCATATCACTTTCGAGCCCGAGGCCGCATGCCCGCGTCTGTTTCAAACGCATGGGGGCAAAGCCGACCCTCGGAACTTGCCTCAGGCGCACTGGCAAATGTCGCTGCGGATTCCGCGGGAATCGTCCTCACTGCGGGAAGCGGCAGCCCGATCGCCGGCCGGATTACCAATTCGAGCTTCGAAAGCGAAGTAACCAGCGAGACGGGGGCAATCACCGGTTGGACCCGGAACTCCGCAGTGGCTTCAAAACGCGGAGCGCAGTCTCACAACTCGATTTACACGACGACATCTCCGATTCCGACGCAGGGAACTAACTACCTCATTCTCTATACGTATGCTTCGGCCGCTCACACCGCGGGCGACTACATCAGCGTTTCCACGACGGTCGACTTCACCGGATCGACCAGCCTGCAGTTCGACAATCGAAATGCTTATGCGCCGGGAAACACGTGGGCGAATGCCGTGCGCGCAGAGGTGCGGATCGACGGCGCGCTGGCGTGGAGCAACGCCGCCAATGCGACAAACCTCAACCAGACCATTAACACCACATCACTGCAAGGCACGCACACTCTCGAACTCCGCGAGCAGGTGGTGACCTCGTTCACGAGCTCCGCGCAATGGGTCACGTTCGATAACCTTCGACTCAATGCCGCCGCCGGTTACATGGCGAGTGGCAGTCTGGTTTCGGCATCGATCACGCCAACCGCGACGCGGTGGGGACAACTGCTCTACAGCGCCGACACACCCGCCGGCACTGCGCTGACGGTCGATATCCTCGACACCAGCAACGCGGTGCTGGCAACAAACGTTGCGAACGCGGCAGACCTCGCGGGAATCCCCGCTGTGGCCGGAAAATCGGCGATTCGGCTGCGCGCCAACTTGAGCACGACGAACACCGGGATCACGCCGCGACTGCGCAATTGGGGAGTGACGTGGGCTACCTCCGCGAACACGACGATCGTTGGGAACTGGAGCAACAGTGTCACCTCCACGCAGGACGGCGCAGCGCCGACCTTGACCCGCGACACCGCCGAAACATCCGCAAGCGCAATCCTCGTTCCCCGCGGGGGCGCCTTTGACGGCTTGGCGGGTGTCGCGGCCGTCAGCGTGAACGGAAAGCCTGTGACGACCAGCAACGGGTTCGCGACGTGGACGGCGCCGCCCATGCTGCTGAAAACTGGCACCAACAAGCTCGCTGTCGTCGCAAGCGACAATGCACAGCCGCCAAACGTCCGGGCGGAAGAATGGGTGGTCGAATTCGGCGGCACGGTGCCGTCGGACGCCGATGGCGATGGATTGCCGAATGACTGGGAAGAGGCCCACGGCCTGAATGGCGCCGACGCCTCCTTCGTCGATGGCGCCCACGGCGACATCGATCGCGATGGTCTGCCGAACCTGCTCGAATACGCGTTCGACACCGACCCGAATGCAATGACACAGACCGGGCTGCCCTTTGCTGAGGCGAAGTTAAATCCGGCAGATGGCAAAACTTACCTCGAGTTTATCTACCATCGCCGGGTCGGCGCCATCGGGCTGACTTACAATGTCGAGACGACTTCGAACACGCGCGATTGGACGACGGGAGTAAATGCGTACGAAGAAATCAGCGTCACCCCTCACGCCAGCAACATTCGCCTCGAAACAGTTCGGCTGCGGATCATTCCGGCCATCGGCGCTCCAGGCGGGGAACATCAATTCGGCCGCGTGAAAGTGGTCGCGCCGTGAAACGCTTGGGCTGAGTCCGTCGATCGCTAACTAAAGCAAATGCCGATAGGCCGGTCTGACCCGATCTGCTGCTACTTGGCGTTCATCTGCCGATACCACTCCACGAACTTCGGAATCCCTTCCGCGATTTTCGTGTGGGGGTTGTAGCCGAGGAGCGCACGGGACTTGGTGATGTCTGCATAGGTCACCGGCACGTCGCCGGGCTGTTCCGGCTTCTGTTCGATGATCGCTTTCCGCCCGACTGCGCGCTCGATTGCGGCGATGAGTTCGCTGAGCGTCGTGGTCTGGCTTTCGCCCAGATTGAAGACGTCACAGAGCTGACCTTCGTAGGTGAGGCACGCTTCCATGCCCTGCATGATGTCATCCACGTAGGTGTAATCGCGACGTGTCGAGCCATCGCCAAACTGCTGGATCGGCCGGCCTTCGCTGATGGCGCGCGTGAAGGAATGGATCGCGAGATCGGGACGCTGGCGCGGTCCGTACACCGTGAAGAAGCGCAGGTTGATCGAGCGCAGGCCGTAAAGGTGGCTGTAGTTCGAGCAGATCTGCTCCCCGGCAAGCTTTGTCGCCGCGTAAGGCGAGATGGTTTGGTTTAACGCGAGATCCTCGCGGAATGGGAGCGTCTTCAGCACGCCGTAAACGCTGCTGCTGCTGGCGCAGATGAAACGCGGCACGTTCCCTTGCTTCGCTGCTTCCAGGAGATTCAGGGTGCCGAGGATATTCGTCTCCACATAGAGACGGGGATCTTTGATTGACGGCCGCACCCCGGCGCGCGCCGCGAGGTTCACGATGGTGTCGAACTTGCCTTCCTTGACGATTCGCAGCATCGCGTCGGCGTCGCGGATGTCGTTTTCGTGCAGCGCAATGTCCTTGGCCACCGCCGCAAGGTTCGTCCGTTTGATGGCGGGGTCGTAGAAGTCGTTGAACTCATCGACCACCGCAACCTGGTGCCCCAGGTTCAAGCAGCGTTCGACGAAATGCGAGCCGATGAACCCGGCTCCGCCAGTCACGAGGATCTTCATGTCGTGCACGCTAGGGGGCGGCGCCGTTTAGCGGCAAGGGAAGTTTTGCACTCGGAGGACGGATCACGGCGGAAATCGCGACCACTGCGGGTTGGATGAACCGCGACGGCGCGATGAACGCGACGGATTGCGGATGCGCGCATGCGGGGGCC